>DAIRVB010000683.1:0-2313 GCA_036803065.1 Streptosporangiaceae bacterium | reverse complement strand
GCCCTCTTCTGCGAGCTGTCTTCGGCCGCGGAGATCGCGGTCGAGCCGACCTGCCCGGAGGTCGACACCAGGGAACCGGTCATGTCGGCGTAGTCGCGCATCGCCCACCAGTTGCCGTTCGGCTGCCACCCGCTGCTGGTCTGGGTGAGCACCCCGGTCAGGTTGGGCGTCAGGCAGCATTGCCAGTTGCCGCGCATCGCGTTGGTGTAGCCGGACTGGGCGAAGCGGGCCAGGTACCAGGCGGTCACCCCGGCGGTCTGCCGGTCGGCGGGCTGGTATTCGTTCGCCGACAGCGGGATGCTCCCGATGCCGTTGGCCGCCAGGTCGCTGTTGATCGCCTGGGCTACGGTGACGGGGTCGTCTACGTCGCCCTCGTCGTGGTTGGTGATCATGTCGGGCAGTGTCCCGGCCGCCTTGACATGGGCCAGCCAGGTCTGCCATTCGCCCGCGTTGCGCTGCGGGGTGTAGGCGAAGTCCGGGCCGACGATGGTCGCCCCGGGGGCGACGCGCCGGATCTCCCGGTAGGCGGTGTCCCACATCTGGAAGTACTGGGTGGTATCCACCCCCGCCTTCCAGAAAATAGAGATGTCCGGCTCGTTCCAGATGTCGTAGGACAGCTTGAGCCCGGACGCCTGCAGCGCGCTCACCACCGAGTCGATGAAGGTAACCCAGTTGGAGCAGTTCCCGCCGTCACACGGGTACGTCGTGTTCGACGGCTGCCCGCCGTCCGCGCCGTAGATGTCGCTCAGCAGCACCTGGTACTGGGCGTGATACGGCGACTGGGTGAGCCGCCGGGCCTGCGCGAGCACCGTGTTGATCTCGGTCTGCGTGCCCGAGCCGAGCTGGTAACCGTCGCCGATCCAGCCGCCGGTCGCGTGCCCGCCGCCACGGAACGCGGTGATGCCGAGCGGCTGCAGGTACTGATCCGGTGGCTGGGTGCCGTCCTGGCTGACGCCGTACAGGAAACCCTCGCCGACGCCGGTCGCCGGGCCAGTCACCGAAGCCAGGTTCACGGTTAACGACTCGGCCGCCTGGGCGCTGGGCGCGGACGCCAGCCCTAGCAGCGCCAGCGCCACCGTCATCACGATTGCGGCGGCCGCCGGGAGGCCGCGGGGTCGTGTTCTCTTTCTCATCGGATCCTCCTTCGGTACAGCGCCACCTTGGTGCGGCGCTTCGCTATGGGTGGGCGGGGCGCTGGTGGCGAGTGGCCGCTCCGGGACCCGCTCCCGGCGCGGCCTGCCCGGCCGGCGGCCAGGCTTCCGGCCGAGGTCCGTACGGCTGCGTGCCCGGGTGAAATTTCAGGTCCTGGGCGGCGTTGGCGCCGGGCCCCAGTCCGGTCGCGGCGGGGTAACTGGCCGTTATCTCCCGCAGTGGCGGCATGGCCGGCCGGCTGCCCCTGGTGACCCCGCGGCCCGGCGAACCGCGCGCTAACCACCGTCCCAGCCAGCAGCGGGGATCTGCCCCCTGCCGGACGTGCGTCGTTGCACGCATCGCTCCTCCTATCCGGCGGCGCTGGCGCTCGCACGACAGCGCCCGCACGACAGGGTCAGCCAGCTATCTAGAGCATCGAACCGATTCGGCGAATCGATTCGGCAAGATGGTACGGCCGCCCATACTCCGGGTCAATGGCATGGCGCGCACACGAGCCCCGGGTCGGGCCGCCCTTCGGCCCGACCGTCCCCGGGCCGTGGTCACCCTCAGCCGGGCAGCGCGGAGCGGGCCCGCGGCGCTGCCACGCTGCCGCGGTCCTCGAACGGGGGGGAGAGCAGGATGCGCGCCAGGGGCGCCGATGGGCTGGCCAGCAGTCGCAGCAGCGTCTCCACCGCATGCCGGCCCATCTCCTCGGCGGGCACCTCCGCCGCGCTGACCTGAGGATGCACCGTCGTCGCTACCCGGGATGAGGCAACGGCCAGCACTGAGACGTCCGCGGGCACGGACAGGCCGCGTTCACGAAGCGCGAAGAGCACTCCGCTGAGGGCCTGCTCGTTGATGGTGAGGATGGCGGTGACCTCCGGCTCGGCCGCGAAGATCTCCGCCACGCATCGCTGGGCGGCGGCCGGAAGGTCGTCGCAGCACAGGCTCGGGCCGGTCATCCCCAGTTCCGCGCACGCGTTCTGGAAGCCCTGGTGGGCGCGGATGGCGGGCCCGTACCCGCGGTCGAAAAGCTCCTGCGGGCGGTTGATGAGCGCCACCCGGCGGTGGCCCAGCTCATGCAGGCGGCGGGCGCCCTCGGCGCTCAGGCCCGCGAAGTCGAGGTCCACCCAGGCATGGGCGTCGGACCCGGTCCGGCCGATGGTCACGAACGGGAACCCG
>DAIRVB010000682.1:0-2319 GCA_036803065.1 Streptosporangiaceae bacterium | reverse complement strand
TCAGCCAGATCGCCGAACCGGAGGCGCCGAAGAACACAGCGGCGATAATTCCGCCGGGCGACGTCTTCCGGGGCATATAGCGCGAGTAGTCGGACACGTAGGGCGCGTCAGTGATGTTGTAGGCCGCGGCCACCGAGAACTGGGCCATGAACGCTGTGAAGATGAAGCCACCGGGGTGGTGCGGCGTCACGCCGCCCGCATGCCCGGCCAGGATCGCCACCGAGATGATCGCGTAGCACGGGAACGAGATGACCAGCAGGAACCGGAACACCCGGTGGACCCAGTCATAGCCGAAGATGGCCAGCGCGGCGGCGAGCACTGCGGTGATGATCGCCACGGCGCCGGCGCTCCAGCCGAACGCGCCATGCAGCCCGCTGGCCATCAGCACCTGGTCGGCGACGTTGAAGGCCATGTAGGTAAACAGCACGGCGAACAGCGCGACCACCACGCCGCGGTAGCCGAGCTGGGCCCGTGTCTGGATCATCTGCGGCAAGCCGAAGACCGGGCCCTGGGTGGCGTGGAAGGCCATGAACAGCGTGCCGAACCAGATGCCGAGGGCGCCGGCCAGGATCGACCAGCCCAGCGACAGGCCGAGCGAAGGGCCGACGAAGCCAATCGGGATCGTGAAGTACTGGAAGTTCCCGAGGAACCACAGCATGGTCTGCTGCCAGGTCTTGCCATGCCGCTCCGGGTCCGGGATCCAGTCGATCGAGTGCACCTCGATCTGGCCGAGCAGGCCGCGCTCAAGCTCCCCGGCCGTTGCTTCCGCCTGGGACTCTGTAGCCATGCGGCCTCCTAGCCCGACGTGAGCTGTCTCACCGCTATGGTCACTAGATGTTTCCTGGCTGTCAACACTTGTTTCATGATGAGTTCTGATGTGTCATTGAGGTGCCGCGGGCTGCGGCCCGGCGCGCCTCGCATCGGGGGAGGAGGAGGACTGGTGCCCAGCGCCAGCAGCGGGAACGGCACGCGAGAGGCCGACCCCGACGTCACGCGGATCGGCGTGCAGTTGCGGGCGGCCAGGCTCGCCTCCCGCAAGAGCATGGCCGAAGTGGCCGAGCAGGCCGGGCTGACTAAGGGATTTCTGTCCAAGCTGGAGCGGGATCTCGCGAATGTCTCGGTGGCCTCGCTCATCCGGCTCTGTGCGGCACTGGACGTCTCGGTCGGCTCGCTGTTCCAGGCGTCGAAGGGAGAGGTGGTCAGGCGGGGCGCCTACCCGCCGATCAATTTCGGCGGAACCGGGGTCAGGGAGTACCTGCTCACGCCGTCTGGTGAGAAGCGGGTGCAAGCCATCCTCAGCGACATCGAGCCGGGTGGCGGGAGCGGGGACGAGCCCTACTCGCTGCCGGCCGACGTGGAGTTCGTCTTCGTTCTGGCCGGGCGGCTGCAGATCACCGTGACCGGGGAGCACGTCACGCTCGAGCGGGGTGACGCCTTTACCTTCCCGGCCGGTAGCCAGCACACCTTCCGCGCGATCCGGGCCGCCGGCCGGACCCAGGTGCTCTGGGTGTTCTCGCCCGCCCTGCCCGACACCGGCCTCTGACTGTCGTGCCCGCAGCTTCATGTTGATGGACGGGCACGTTAATCTCGGTCACATCGGCTGTCAGCGGTCCGTTGGGGCGCGGTGGTCAGTCAGTCCAGTTCGGGAGCCCCGCGTCAGGAGAGGAACACCGAAACCTGTATGCCACCAGCCACCGGGCCCACCGCTCCGTCCCTGGCGTCCAGGCTTGACGGCCTGCTCTTCTTCCCCGTGACGGCGTGCGACAAGACCGGCCGCCTGGCCCTGGAGCCATTTCGCCAGCACGTCCGCGACGGCGTGGACGGCGGGGGCGCCGCGGTTTTCACGTGCTGCGGGACAGGCGAGTTCAACGCGCTTGACCTCGACGACTACGCGAGTGCGGTCGCCGCCACCGTAGAGGTCTGTGCCGGCCGGGTCCCCGTCATCGCCGGTGTCGGCTACGGCACCGCGCTGGCGATACGGATGACCGAGATGGCACGGCAGGCGGGCGCCGATGGCGCGCTCGTCCTGCCGCCCTACCTGGCCCGGCCAGGGCAGGCGGGGCTGCGGCGGCACTATGAGTGCATCAGCGACTCGACCGACCTCGACTTGATCATCTACCAGCGCGACAACGCCATTTTCGAACCGGGCACGGTCGCCCAGCTCGCGGCGCGGCCGAACATCCTCGGGCTGAAAGACGGCCACGGGGATCTTGACCTGATGCAGCGCATCATCAGCGAGGTGCGCTCCCAGGTCGGCCCGGGCCGCCTGGTCTACTTCAACGGGCTGCCGACCGCCGAGATGTCGGCGCTGGCCTACGG
>DAIRVB010000681.1:0-2333 GCA_036803065.1 Streptosporangiaceae bacterium | reverse complement strand
TCCCCAGCCACCCCGCTCGCCGCTCGGGCCAGCGGAGCGTGGCGGATTGCGGGGGGCACGCACCACCGTTCGTTCTGGAAATGGGTCGTTCAGAGGAGGCGGGTGAGGACGACGCCTTCCCAGCCGCCCAGAACGTGCGGCAACGCGACCCGGCTGGCGGCGCGGTGCCGAGGTGGCCTGCCGGTAGGGTCGGCCTCGTGCCTGATCTCAACATCGCGCCCGGCGGGTCCGCGTCGGTTCATGTCCTGCATGAGGGCTACGTCGGCCGGGACGGCGACGACGAGCGGGTGGCGGGGACCGTCACGCTGATCATCGACGGCACCGCGGTGATCGTCGTCGATCCCGGTATGGTGGCCTCCCGGGCGGCCTTGCTAGCCGCGCTGGCCGCTCATGGTCCGCTCGCCGGGGACGTGACCGACGTCGTGTTCAGCCATCATCACCCCGATCACACCGTCAACGCGGCGTTGTTCCCCGCGGCGCGGATTCATGATCACTGGGCGGTGTACGCAGGCGACCGCTGGATCGACCGGGACGCCGACGGGGCGGTGCTCGGGCCCTCGGTCCGGCTGCTGCGCACGCCCGGGCACACCGCGCAGGACATTTCCACCGTGGCGTCCACGCCGGGCGACGTGTTCGCCTGCACGCATGCCTGGTGGGGCGCGGACGGGCCCGCCGATGATCCGCTCGGCTCGGACGCGGGCGCCCTGCACGCTAGCCGGGCACTGCTGCTGTCCTTCGCCACGGTGATCGTGCCCGGTCACGGCGCCGCCTTCCGCCCGGACCAGCACACCGCGCGCTAGTTCCCGCCTCACGATCACGTCCAGCGGCGCTTGGCATGATTGTTCCGGGCGGCCCAGGTAAGCTAAAGCCTCGGCAGGCCCCGATAGCTCAGCGGATAGAGCGACTGCCTCCTAAGCAGTAGGTCCCGCGTTCGAGTCGCGGTCGGGGCGCAAATGATGCAGGTAGATATCGATATTCGAAACTAAGATTGTTCGATTGAGGTACTGCTCGCAGGCAATCACTCAAGCTGATACATCATCTTGCGGATGGGCAGGCGGGTGCGCGTTCACCAGGGAGAACTACGATCCAGACAGGTGCCGCGGAGCCTGTCCGCCACCGGGGAGCCAAACGGGGAGCCGACGGCATCCGCTGAAGCCGATGTATCGTGGCGCCTTCCCGGAGCCGCCCGCAGCCATAGCACGTGCACTGGCGGTGCCGGGTCGCGGCAGCATTAGCCGCCCATACCGCCTTTTCGCATGTGCCGGGCGAATGCATCGCAGCGGCACCTTGGTGGCCGAGGAGTGATCACTGCGGTCTGCATGCCATCTCTTCCCTGGCTTCCTGAGCTCGACCCTGTCCGCGGCAGATGAGTGCACTCGATGACGGTCATGAAAAGGTGTTCCCTGGCGGCCGCGCGACGGCCATTGCATCCAGACACGGCCGGTGTAACGCTATAAGAGACTCGGCGAGGAGGCAAGCGCATGCCCAGGGAACGTCAGTCTGTATCGGACACCGTCAGCTGGCTGAGCTTCCCGCGGCAGGCGTATCCGAACTTCTACCTCAACGTGCAACGAATCGGGCACCGGTTTTCACGGCTATCTCGGTTCAATCCGTGAGTTCAGTGAGTCGGTCGAAAGTCTGGTAAGGCGACCGCGTCCGTGCAGGCTCTGTTCTTCCAGGCTGGTATCGAGGGCGGTCGTGGAGGAGGTGCGGTAATCGCCTTTAACCTCGATGACGCACTAGCACAAGCGTTGGTGCTAAGGGCATATCTCACGACAGCGGGCGAGCTCCACACCGACGCGCGGTCGGCGCCCGTGACAGATTTCGTCCTGGCCCGTGGTCGGGGTGGACTTGTCCAGCCTCACGGCCTCGCCGACAGTCCTCTCTGGCATGAAAGCGGCATATCAACTGACGTGGTAATCGAGATCGCGGCCGAGCAAAAGAGGCAGGCCGCAATCGGGACAGGCGCTGATCCAGAACCCTTGTACTGGGCTGCATTTGCAAATACAGACCAGGGCCGGTAGTAAGTCTGCTCGGAGAGGCATCCTTGATCGGCACTGATGTGCGGTCCTACTCCAGGGTGTCCCGCAAAGCCTTTTGTGCTGGTCATGAGGGGTTCTTAAGGCCGAGGATGGCGAGGAGCAGGGCGGTGTCGTAGCGGATCTTGCGGATGGTGGGAAAGCGCCGGGATAAACCGGCATGGAGGAGGAGATGGAAGAGCTCTGCGCTGAAGGGCTAGCGACCCACGGCGACCCCGAGTCATGCGTCGACGACCCGCGAGGGCGTGGCGAAGCGTTGACAGGGGCATGTGCAGGCCGGGCTATTGAGCCGCG
>DAIRVB010000680.1:0-2352 GCA_036803065.1 Streptosporangiaceae bacterium | reverse complement strand
CTTGAGGTCAGCGGGGGCAAGGGAGTGCTGGCCCGAGAGCCCCGCCCCGGGGCGGCGACCCGCGCCGCGCCGCTCGCGGCCGGGGCACGGGGGTTCGCGGCACTGTTCGCCGGCACCCCCGTAGCAACGCTGCGCCGGGCCGGGCTGGTGTCCGGCGGGGACCCGGGGAACGACGCCGCGCTCGATGGCGCTTTCGCAGCCATCGCGTTCCTGCTGGACTACTTCTGACGATCGGTCCGGGACCACTGGCCGGTTCCGGGACCACTGGCCGGTCAGTGACTACTGGCCGGTTCAGACCACTGGCCGACAGTAACCGGGGCGATCGCCCCGGTTCGGGGCTGCGACACGCCGGGCATCCTCGCTGCGCTGGGCGGCCAGGGCCGGTAAGGTCGCGACCGAACAGGTGTTCGCCAGGCCTGGGCAGCTGAGTGCTGGTAACTGAGCGCTGACGACTGGGTGCCGACAACTGGCCGGAACGGAGCGGGAATGCGGGTGCTCGGCGTCGATCCCGGCCTGACCCGGTGCGGGCTGGGCGTCGTGGACGGCACCCCAGGGCGCCCCCCCGGCCTGGTGGCTGCGGGCGTCATCCGCACATCGGCCGGCGACGACATCGCGGCACGGCTCCTCGCACTGGAGGTCGAGATCGATTCCTGGCTGGCCGAGTACCAGCCGGACGCCGTCGCGGTGGAGCGCGTGTTCAGCCAGCACAATGTCCGGACGGTCATGGGCACGGCGCAGGCAGGCGCGGTGGCCGTGCTCTGTGCGGCGCGACGCCGGCTGCCGGTCGCCCTGCATACGCCCAGTGAGGTGAAGGCGGCCGTCACCGGCAGCGGGCGCGCCGACAAGGCTCAGGTAACCACGATGGTGATGCGGCTGCTGCGGATGGCGGACCCGCCCAAGCCCGCGGACACGGCTGACGCCCTGGCGCTGGCGATCTGCCATCTGTGGCGTGGCGGCGCCCAGTCGCGTCTCGCGGCGGCTGTCGCCACCGCCCGCGCTGACAATGCCGCGCAGTCAGCAGCCGCGCGCGCCGCCCGCCTTGCGAACTCAGGAGACCTGCGGTGATTTCTCATCTGGACGGAATGGTCTGCGCGATCGCCCCGGAGGGGGCGGTGATCGAGGTGGGCGGGGTGGGCCTGCTGGTGCAGTGCACGCCCGGCACCCTGGCCACGCTGCGGATAGGGGAGCGGGCCCGGGTGGCGACCTCTCTTGTGGTCCGCGAGGACGCGCTGACCCTGTACGGATTCGCCGGCGACGATGAGCGG
Organism: Streptosporangiaceae bacterium; assembly: GCA_036803065.1. Lineage (GTDB taxonomy): Bacteria > Actinomycetota > Actinomycetes > Streptosporangiales > Streptosporangiaceae > JAWWPY01. Next base: position 1,087 of record DAIRVB010000680.1, on the reverse strand, counting down.
GACGTGTTCGAACTGGCGCAGACGGCGACCGGCGTCGGGCCGCGGCTCGCCCTGGCCGTGCTCGCCGTATTCAGCCCGGACGGGCTGCGCCGCGCCATCGCCGCCGAGGACGTGACCGCGCTGACCCGGGTCCCGGGCATCGGCAGGAAGGGCGCGCAACGGATCGTGCTGGAACTCGCCGGGCGGCTCGGCTCGCCTGCCGTGGCGTCGGGCACGGCCGGTGCTGGCGCCCCGGCCTCTCGCCAGGCGCTGTGGCGTGACCAGGTGCGGGTGGGCCTGGTGAGCCTGGGCTGGCCGGCCCGGGACGCTGACCAGGCGATCGCCGCGGTCGAAGCGGACATGGCCGAGCAGCCCGCAGGCACGGCGGGCGCGGACGGTTCACCCGCCGTGGCCGCCAGCGGGGACGTGGATGTGGCCGTGGCGCTGCGCGCCGCGCTGCAGAAGCTGAGCCGCGCGTGACGGGCCCGGACCCAGGCCGGCACAGTGACGCCCACGCGGCGGCGGACGCGGCGGCGGAGGAGGCCCCGGCGCTGACCGCCGCCGAGCAGGAGCGGCTGATCTCCCCGCTGGCCGATGCCGATGACCGGGTGATCGAGGGCGCGCTCAGGCCGAAGCGGCTGCATGAGCTCATCGGCCAGACCCGGGTCCGCGAGCAGCTCTCCCTCGTGCTCGAAGGTGCGCTGGGCCGCGGCAGGCCGCCCGACCACGTGCTGCTCTCCGGGCCGCCGGGGCTGGGCAAGACCACCTTCGCAATGATCATCTCCGCTGAGCTCGGAGCGCCGATGCGGATCACCAGCGGTCCCGCCATCGAGCGGGCCGGCGACCTGGCGGCGATTCTGTCCACGCTGGGCGAGGGCGACGTGCTGTTCATCGACGAGATTCACCGCGTGGCCAGGCCCGCGGAGGAGATGCTCTACCTGGCCATGGAGGATTTCCGGGTGGATGTCGTGGTCGGGAAAGGGCCCGGAGCCACCGCCATCCCCCTGGAGATAGCGCCGTTCACGCTGGTGGGGGCGACCACCAGGGCGGGGCTGCTGCCCGCGCCGCTCAGGGACCGGTTCGGCTTCACCGCCCACCTGGACTTCTA
>DAIRVB010000679.1:0-2365 GCA_036803065.1 Streptosporangiaceae bacterium | reverse complement strand
CGGCCCGGCCAGCGAGCAGAGGTCGGCGAGCTGAGGCCAGCCAGCGGAGGTAGGGATGCGGGAAGCGGTAATCACCGGTGGCGCACGGACGGGGGTCGGTCGGCTGCTCGGCTCGCTGAGCGGCTTCACCGCCCCGGAACTGGGCGGCATCGCCATCAAGGCGGCGCTGGAGCGGGCCGGTATCACCGGCGATCAGGTCGAATACGTGATCATGGGCCAGGTACTCCAGGCTGGAGCCGGGCAGGTGCCCGCACGTCAGGCCGCGGTGGCGGGCGGCATACCGATGACCGTTCCGGCCACCACCATCAACAAGGCGTGCCTGTCCGGCCTCGACGCCATCGCGCTCGCCGCGCAGCTCATCCGGGCCGGCGAGTTCGACGTCCTGGTGGCAGGCGGCATGGAGTCCATGACCGGGGCACCGCACCTGCTGCCAGGGTCGCGCGCCGGGCACAAGTACGGCTCCATCGAGATGCGTGACGCGATGGCGTGGGACGGCCTGACCGACGCGTTCGACCGGCTGCCGATGGGCGAGCTGACCGACACCCACAACGCCCGTCTGGGCATAGGCCGCCGCGAGCAGGACGAGTTCGCGGCCAGATCCCACCAGCGGGCCGCCGCCGCCATCAAGGACGGGCTGCTGGCCGCGGAGGTCACCGCCGTCTCGGTCCCACAGCGGCGCGGTGAGCCGGTGATCTTCGACACTGATGAGGGCGTTCGCGGCGAAGTCACGGTGGAGTCGATGAGCGGGCTGCGGCCCGCATTCGCCAAGGACGGCACGATCACGGCGGGGTCCGCCTCGCAGATCTCGGACGGAGCGTGCGCGGTCGTCGTCATGTCGGCCGAGGCCGCGGCGGCATCCGGGGCACCGGTCCGGGCCGAGATCGGGGCGCACGGCAACGTGGCTGGGCCGGGTAACTGGCTGCAGTCGCAGCCCTCCGCCGCCATCAACCACGCGCTCGGCAAGGCCGGGCTCAGCGTCGGGGATCTCGATCTGATCGAGATCAACGAGGCGTTCGCGTCGGTCGTCATCCAGTCCATGCGCGACCTTGCCGTCGGGCCTGAGAAGGTGAACGTCAACGGGGGCGCCATCGCGATCGGCCACCCGATCGGCGCGTCCGGCGCCAGGATCGCGCTGCACCTGGTGCACGAACTGGGCCGGCGGGGCGGTGGCCTGGGCGCGGCGGCGCTGTGCGGCGGCGGTGGCCAGGGCAGCGCGCTGCTGTTGCGCGTGCCCGCGCTGGCTGAGCGTGGCTGACCTCCGCTCGCCATCGCGCGCGACCAGCACGCCGGACGCCGCCGACGCCGTCGATCGGGCCCGCGCCGGCGACCCGCGGGCGCTGGCCAGGCTTATCTCGCTGGTCGAGAACGGCTCGCCGGAACTCCGGCCGGTCATGAAGGCGCTGGCCCGGTTCACCGGGCAGGCCCGGGTGGCCGGGCTGACCGGCGCGCCCGGGGTGGGGAAGTCCACGGTCACCGGTGCCCTGGTGGCTGCCTACCGGGAGCGCGGGCTGCGGGTGGGCGTGCTCGCCGTCGACCCCACGTCCCCGTTCACTGGCGGAGCCCTGCTCGGCGACCGGGTGCGGATGCAGGATCACGCCACCGACCAGGGCGTGTTCATCAGGTCGATGGCCACCCGCGGGCATCTGGGCGGGCTGTCCTGGGCGACCCCGCAGGCCCTCCGGGTGCTCGACGCCGCTGGGTTCGACGTCGTCCTGGTGGAGACTGTAGGCGTCGGCCAGGCGGAGGTTGAGATCGCGTCCCTCGCGGATTCCACGCTCGTGGTCGTCGCGCCGGGCATGGGTGATGCCATCCAGGCCGCCAAGGCCGGCATCCTGGAGATCGGCGATCTGTTCGTGGTGAACAAGAGCGACAAGCCCGGCGCCCAGGAGGCAGTGCGGGATCTGCGCACCATGATCGCGATGGCCCAGCGCGGCGAGGGGGAGTGGAAGCCGCCGATCGTCGCCGTGACGGCCGCGTCCGGGGATGGCATCGCCGATCTGGTTGGCCAGCTCGACGCGCACTGGTCCTGGCTGGACTCCTCCGGTGAGCGGGATCGCAGGCGGCAGGCCCGCGCCCGCGAGGAGATCTCCGTGATCGCGCTCACCACGCTGCGCCAGCGGATGGGCGGGCTACCGGGTGACTCCTCGCTCGACGCACTGGCCGTGCGCGTGGCCTCGGGTGAGATCGACCCGTACACCGCGGCCGACGAACTTACCGCCGCGGTCCCGGGCCGGGCGCGGCCGGCATGACTGAGCCGGGAGAGGTTCGGCCCGCGGGGACGCCTGCTGCGTCCGCCGGGACGTCCGCTCCGCCGGCGGGGACGTCCGCTGCGCCGGCGGGGACGTCTGCCCCGTCCGCCGGGAAG
>DAIRVB010000678.1:0-2379 GCA_036803065.1 Streptosporangiaceae bacterium | reverse complement strand
ACGCACCTGGGCCTGGGCCGCGGCGAGGATCCGCTCCGGGTAGCCGGGATTGTCCCCGGCGAGGAAGGCGAACCAGGGCTCCTCGTGTCCGGCTTCCTCCTTGCTGCGGAACGCCCGCACGGTACCCCAGTCGTAGCCGCTGGCCGCGCGCAGCTGCTCGAGACGCTCCCGGTCGGCGGGCGACGCGGAGTGGTGCCACAGCGCGGTGGGCACCGCCATCAGGATCGGGTTGTAGTCGAACCAGCCGCCGTCCCGGTACCGGAAGGGCACGTGCAGGGTGGGGGTGTGCACGTCCTCGCCCAGCTGCACGGTCCACTTGGACTGGAGGCTGGAGTCCGCCTCGGTGAAGGCCATGACCTTGCCCTGGGCGATGATCTCGTCGAGTGCGGGGCGCACCAGGTCGAGAAACGAGTCGTCGCCGGTGGCGGCGGCTGCGGACAGGGCGGCGACCATGGCGGCGTGCCCGACGCTGTACCACCCGTGCGGCCAGGACCAGCCGTAGTGCCCGCCGTACCAGCGGCCTTCCAGCAGTCCGCCCACGGTGCCGTCCGGGGCGACATTGTCGGGGATGACGCCTCCGTTGGCGGCGGCCCGCTCCCGCCACGCGCCGACGTAGTCGGCGATCCAGTCCCGGTAGCGCTGGCCGCCGGAAAGCATCAGGGCATTGAGAACCAGCCCGGACGCGGCCAGGTTGACCGCGGTGTCCCCCACGCCCATCCTGCGGCGCATCTCCTCGCCCAGCCGCGGGTCGTGGCCGGGCTCCGGAGCACCGGCATGAGGCGGCCGTATCCAGTCCAGCGGGAAGCCGTACATCGCCGCTTCCTGTGGCAGCCACGGATAGGCCGCGCCGTCGAAGAGCCCGTCCCGCCGCGGGTCGCTGCCGTTGTGCGGGCGCCGGATGATGCGCCGCAGCGGATCGTAGTTGCCGTGCGCCGGGTCGACATAGAGGTCCGCGAAACGCAGCGCCCGCGGGGTCCACCGCCCCGGGGCCGCCATGCACAGGAAGTAGAACAGCAGCAGGCTCTCGCCCTGGTGGAACCAGTCGTAGCCGCGCTCGTACTCGCCGGCGAGCATGCCCAGCTCGGTGAGCTGGCGGGTGACCCCCTCCCAGTGCCGTTCGGATGCGGCGAGCAGGTCATCGGCCCCGCCGAGCAGGTAGAGCTGGGGCCAGTTGAAGAAGACCTCGTAGAAGTCGTCCACACCGTCGCGCGAGGTGAGCTGACCCCGGTAAACCAGCCGTCCGTCCGGCCCGGTGAAATCCCGGGCGAACCGGCGCCAGGCGTAGTCCAGCAGGTCGAACAGCTCGCGCTGCGCTATCGCCCAGCCCGGCGGCTCCAGTAGCGGCACCGAGGCCCTGACAACAGTCTGCATCCGGATGTGCTCCATTTCAGGCTGGCCGCACCCGCGCTCTGCGGGAGCGCTTCGTGCAGCGCTAGCTGTCGTCTGGCAGGGAGGGGTCGGTCAGCCCTTGGTCGCGCCGGCGAGCAATCCGGCGACCAGGTAGCGCTGGGAGAAGAGGAAGACGACGAGCACGGGGGTGATCGCCAGCAGGGTGGCCAGCGCAATCTCGGGGCGCTGGACCGCGAGAGCTCCGACGGTCGGGTTGAACTGGGGCACGTTGTCCAGCAGCGTGCCCAGGCCCACCTGCACCGGGAACTGGCTGCTCTGGGGCAGCATGACGTAAGGAAGGAAGTAGTTGGTCCAGTTGGCCACGAAGCTGAAGAACCCGACGAGCGCGACGATCGGCGCGGCCAGGGGCAGCGCGACGCGGGTGAACGCACCGAACTCCGAGCAGCCGTCAAGCCTCGCGGCGTCCAGCAGTTCCCTGGGCAGCGCGGTGCTGAAGTAGATGTAGGTCAGGTACACCCCGAAGGGGTAGAACGCGTACGGCAGGATGATCGACCACATCGAGCCGATCAGGTGGACCGCGTTGATCTCCAGGAAGAGCGGCACCACCAGCGTCGTGTTCGGCATGAGCATGACGACGAGGGTGGCCACCAGCAGCGCGCGCCGGCCGCGGAACTCGGTCATCGCGAGCGCGTAGCCGGCCGGGATCGCCACGCACAGGGTGATGACGAGGGCGCCGAACGAGTAGACCGCGGAATTGCGCAGCCACAGGAAGATCGCGTCGCTCTGGTACGCCGTCAGCTTGTCCCAGTTGACCCGCAGCGCGTGCCAGGATCCGAAGGCCAGCGGGTTGCTTTGCACGAGCTGGCCGTCGGTCTTGGTTGCCGCCAGCATCAGCCAGAGCACCGGGATCACGAAGAAGAGCAGGAACAGCGTGAGCACCACGGCGGCCAGCGGGTTCGGCAGCATGCGGGGGACGCGGCGGGGCCGCTCGCGCCGGCGCGGCCGCGCTCCCCGGGCGGTGCCCAAGGG
>DAIRVB010000677.1:0-2384 GCA_036803065.1 Streptosporangiaceae bacterium | reverse complement strand
GTGTGGAACCGTGCCCCGCCGACCCCCGCCTTGGAGGTCATCGCCCAGGCCACGGCCTCCTCGAACGGAGTGCCGCCCTCGGCGGCCATGATGCCGCCCGCGTTGTCCGCGCCCGTCTCCTGCAGAGTGCGGACCGCCTGCTGCAGGTAGCCCGCCGGGATCAGGGCGTGCCCATCGACGCGCGCGATGATCGGGTACCGCGAGGCCTTGATCGCGGCATTGACCGCGGTCGGGATCCGCCCGCTTGGATTGGCCACGACGGTGACGCGGGAGTCAGCGTCGGCCAATCGTTGGGCTATATCGCGGGTCCGGTCACGGGACGGGCCCACCGCGAGCACAACCTCAACCGGAGCGGGGTACTCCTGTGCGAGCACATGCCGGACCGCCTCTTCGAGATGACGCTCCTCATTACGCACGGGCATGACGACAGACACCGGCGTGCGGGTCGTTATCGCTGGCCGCGCGGGCCCGGGCAGGCCGGACGCCCGTGGTGGCTGGCCCCGTGGTGGCTGATGCTGGGGTGAATGGTTCATGTCGGCAGTCACGGTACCGCGCCGGCCGCAGTGGCGTGACCGGTGCGGGGCCAACAAACCCCTGTGGCCGCCTACAAACCGGAGTCCTCAAGCATCTCGGTGACCAGCGCGGCGATCGGGGACCGCTCCGACCGGACCAGGGTCACGTGCGCGAACAGCGGGTGCCCCTTGAGCTTCTCGATGACCGCGACCACGCCGTCATGCCTGCCCACCCGCAAGTTGTCCCGTTGCGCGATGTCATGGGTGAGCACCACCCTCGACCCGGAACCAATCCGGGAGAGAACGGTGAGCAGAACGCCCCGTTCCAGGGACTGAGCCTCGTCCACGATCACGAACGAATCATGCAGCGAACGGCCGCGGATGTGGGTGAGCGGAAGCACCTCGAACATGTCGCGGGCCAGCACGTCGTCGATCACATCTTGGGTGGTTACCGCGGACAGCGTGTCGAAGACCGCCTGCGCCCACGGGTTCATCTTGTCCGCCTCCGAGCCCGGCAGGTAGCCGAGTTCCTGGCCGCCCACCGCGTACAGCGGGCGGAACACCACCACCTTGCGGTGCTGGCGCCGATCCATGACCGCCTCCAGGCCGGCGCAGAGGGCGAGTGCCGACTTGCCGGTGCCAGCGCGGCCGCCGAGCGAGACGATCCCCAGGTCGGGGTCGAGCAGCAGATCCAGGGCCACCCGCTGCTCGGCGCTCCTGCCGCGCAGGCCGAAGGCCTCACGGTCGCCGCGGACCAGCCGCACCGATTTGTCCGGGAGCACCCGGCCGAGGGCGCTGCACCCGCCGTGCCCGCCGTGCCCGCCCGAGGCCAGCACCAGGCCGGTGTGGCAGGGCAGCTCGCGCGCTGCCGGGCAGTCCAGCTTCCCGGTTTCGTAGAGTTCGCCGATCTCCTCGGCGGTGACCTCAAGTTCGGTCATGCCGGTCCACCCGGAGTCGGCGGGCAGCTCGGCCCGGTACTCCTGGGCGGTCAGGCCGATGGACGCGGCCTTCACCCGCAACGGCAAGTCCTTGCTGACCAGCACCACGTCGTTACCCTCGGCAGCCAGGCTGCGCGCGACCGACAAGATCCGCGTGTCGTTGTCGCCGAGCCGGAACCCGGGCGGCAGCACCTGGGGGTCGGCGTGGTTCAGCTCGACGCAGACGGTCCCGCCCGCGTCGCCGACCGGCAGCTCGGCATCGAGCCTCCCGTACTCGATCCGCAGGTCATCCAAGTAGCGGAGAGCCTGCCGGGCAAAGAAGCCGAGTTCAGGGTGGTGCCGCTTGGCCTCCAGTTCCGTGATCACGACGATCGGCAGGACAACGCGGTGCTCCGCGAACCGGCCGATGGCGGCCGGGTCGGCGAGCAGGACGCTGGTGTCCAGCACGTAAGTACGCCGGGCGCCTGGGCGCGCGGAGTCATCACGGACAGTGTCGGTGCTGGTGCTGCTGAGCCGCGTGTCGCGGCGGGCAGAAGAACTGGCCACTCGTTCTCCCCTGGGCGCCGGGGGCGGCGCCGCGGTCGGACACAGAAGTGTCTCCCGGACCGGGACCGGCCCACGAAAGGCCGTACCCCGGCCCTTCGCTCGTCTCGCCTGCGTGCAAAGACACGGAGCTCGAGAATGTCGAGGGCCCTTCCCGGCGGGCGGCTAGGCACCGCCCGTCTGCCTCGACGGTACCCGGCATGGGCCATCCCCCGGAAGACCCACGCTTCAAGACCCGCGCCTCAGGAGCCTCAGGAGCCGAATCTCAGGAGCCGAACCTCCGGTGCCGCGCCGCGTAGGAGCGGAGGGCGCGCAGGAAGTCGACGTGGCGGAAGGCTGGCCAGTAGGCGTCGCAGAAGTAGAACTCCGAGTGCGCGCTCTGCCAGAGCAG
>DAIRVB010000676.1:0-2384 GCA_036803065.1 Streptosporangiaceae bacterium | reverse complement strand
GTCCCCAAGCAGTGGGCCCTGGATCAGGTCCATGCTGGCGGGGTGTTCGTCAAACCAGCGGACCAGTGCGGCCAGCGCGCCGGGCTGGATAAGCACGTGGCTGTCAACGCAGCACACGATGTCCGCGTTCGCCTCGCGGAAGACGAGATCACGCACGCTCGTGCCGCGATAGCCCCGGAATGGTATATACCTGAGAAATGGAACCCAATCTTCCAAGCCCTTCAGGCTGGCCGCAGCCGCGCCCTCCGGGTGGTTATCAATAATCAGGAACGAAAGCTTATCGGCTACCTCAGGATGAAACAACCGGATAGCCTGGATCGTGAACCAAACGCCATCAAAGTCATCGAAGGTCGCCATGCCCACACACAGGCGATGGTGTTCGCATTGCGGTGTCATTTCGGGAATCTGGCGGCTAGCTTCCTCTGCCGAAACAAGCTTCTCGAGGAAACGGCGAGCGTTCGACATCAGATCCCCCTGCGGCGTCAGCAACCGAAACCAGCGAAGCACTAATCTGCAATAATCATAACAGCGCGGTGAAGACTATTACCAGGAGTCCGGCGGAAGGCCGGCACCGAATCACCGGCCGGCCGGGGCATCCCGGGATGCCGGCGGGACAGACACCGGAACAGGCCGGGGCTGGGTATGAGCCGTCCACTGGCGCGCCACACCACCGCAGCAGCCTGGTAATCCGGTTGCCGCATGTTGCCGGATCACTAATTGTCCTGCGGCCACGCGCTGGCTTGCCGATTCGCCCAATACCTTTGTGCGTCATACGGGTTAAGGTCATCAGCGCGACGGAAACGAGAGTGCCTAGCTAGCCGCTATCGATGCAGACCGAAGCTGTAACCGCAGAGCCGAAATATCCCGTGAGCCGTAAGTAATCGGGGAACCTGTGGGAGATCGTTACGGTGCTGGCTGGGCATGACTGAGTGGCTCTCGGCGTCATGTGACGAGAGGCGCGGGCCGGCTTTGCGGGCTGCGGGTAGCTGGGGTTACGGGCCGGGACCTTGGCGGGGATCGCTGGCGGAACGACGGCGGGCGCGTCCTTGGGGTGTCCAGGGCAGGAAGGGGTCCAGGTCGGCTCCGGCCGGGGCGGTGCCGCCGCGTTGTGCGCATGCCTGCAGGTAGTCAGTCAGCAGGCTGAGGGGCTCGATGTCGTGCCGGGCGGCGGTGGCGGTGACGGTCCAGACGTCAGCGGCCAGGTCGGCGGCCCACTGGGCGCCGGAGCCGTAGAAGTTCTTGCGGCCGATGACCGGGGTGCGCAGCGCTCGTTCCGCGACATTGTTATCCAGCGGCAGATGCGGGAGGTCCTGGTGGCGGGCCAGCCCGTCCCATTCGTTGTTCAGCGTGGCGATGACCTTGGCGGCGGCCGGGTGCAGCAGGCCCTTTGCGGCGTCGCTGGCCTGCAGGATGCGGTGCGCGTCGATGTCGGCGAAGGCCCGCTGCCAGCGGCCCTGGGCGTCCTGGCGGGCGTCGGTGCCGGGTGCGGTGGCGGCCAGCGCGTGGTGCGCCCGGTACAGCACCGCGATCCGTTCGGTCCACGCATCGCACCAGTCGCCGAGCGCCTCGGGGTGAGCGGCCCCGGCGCGCAGGAAATACCGCCGGATATGAGCGAAACACCACAACGGGTCCACGCCGTCGATGCGGGCCAGCGACTGATAAGCCTTGTGGAAATCCGAGGAGATAACCAGGCGGCGGCCGGCCTCCAGCTGCGATTGCTCCCGGTCGATGCCCAGCTGCCCGGCCGCGACCCCGGCGCTGCGGGAGGTATCCATCACGAACACGGTGGTGGCGTCGGTGACGAAGACCCAGAGCCACCACCGGTGGCCGTCCTTGCCGGCGACGTCTTCGAACACCTGCCAGCTGGTCTCGTCGGCGTGCACATGCCCGGCGGCCCGGCCGTGGGCGGCGATCGCCTCTGCCCACGGCGCGATCAGCGGCGCGACCTGCTTCAGCGCCCCGACCAGGGTGCCCGAGGCTGCATCGAACCCGTCGGCGGCCAGCGCCGTGACGATCCGGTGCACCGGCCGGCCCAGGACATGCTTCTCATACGCCAGCCGTGCCAGGAACCCCGCGGTGAACAGCCCCTTCGGCACCGGCCTGGCCGCCGGCGGCGCGCAGACCGTCCTGGGCCCCGGATGAGAGCACCGCCGCCGGTAGCGGCGCCGCCGCCACACGATCCGGGTGATCTTCACCTGCCAGTCGATCTGCTCGCTGTCCTCAGTGCCCAGGAACTCAAACGGCTCCCCGCATTCGGCGCACCACCGCTGGCCGGCATCCACATCGATGACCCGTTCCTCGGTCTCCAGCTGCGAACGATCCCGCCGCCCGTGACCAGGACCGCCCGGCCGCCGCCTGGTTATCTCCTCGGATTTCCACAAGGC
>DAIRVB010000675.1:0-2385 GCA_036803065.1 Streptosporangiaceae bacterium | reverse complement strand
GGCCATGATCACGGAATATTTCTGGGTGCAGTTGACAGTTATATTCCGCGATCATCTATATTCCGCGATCATCGAATGCCCGGGCCTGGGGCGGCTGGAGGTGGGACGGCTTCCGGCCAGTCAGCCCACGCCGCCGTACGCCGACCCGCTCACCGGCTTGACCGCAGCCAGGTTGTCCTGCGCCGGGTGAGTCTGCCCGGCCGGGCCAGCCGCGAACACCCGGAGCAGGTTGAGCGTCGCCTGGTCCACGAATGCCTGGGCCGCTGAGCTCACCCCGTGGCCGCAGACCGGCCCCCGCATCGCGCACACCCAGCGCATGGTGCCGGAGGAGAACACCCCCGCCCCGCTCGTGGTCGTGTAGTACGCGGAATCGGAATAACTGGCCGCACCGTCGCAGACCAGCGAGGAGTGTGACAGCACCTCCATCGGCCGCGGGACGGGCGCAGCGGGGTTCACCCGGTCATATTCCGGGCCGACCATGCCCGGGAACGATGTGCCCTTGCGGACGCCGGTGCCCGCGAAGATCCAGTTCCCCGGGTCATACACCACATACGGCACGCTGACCGGGTTGCACTCGTAGAACACCCCGGTGATCACGCTCTCCGGGCGCGGGTCGGGCGGTTCCCGCCAGTCCTGCGTGGTCTGGCTGTTGTCTTGCCCGTAGAGGGGGTCCTCCGTGGCGACCTTGTAGCAGATCTCGATCCGGTCCGCGCCCAGGGCCGAGGGCGCGAACCTGACGTGCCGGAACATGGCATTCGCGCCCAAGAACGCGACGTTGGTGCCAGCGTCACGGACATTCAGCAGCGCCGTTCGCATGGCCGCCGAATAGTACTCGTCATGTCCGAGCGAGATCACGGCCCGGGATCCGTTGAGGATTGAAGGGTTCTCATCCAGGTCAACGTCGGTTTCGTAAGCGAGCGGCACCCCGCTGCGCTCGGCGAGAGCGATCGGCGGCTGGTCGAAGGACAGGAACCACTGCGCCCCGTTATCGGCGAAGGGGCGGTCGAAGCTCACCTCACGGGACCTGTCCGCGAACCCCTGCGGCCCGCTGTAGAGGTCGTAGCCGCCCCACAGGTTGTAGGCCTGCCACGTGGTCACCCCCTCCAAGATCACCACCTTGCCCGCGGTCGATGCCGAGCGCACGGTGAGCGGCACGTACCGCTGTCCGCTGGAGGTGACGAGTTTCAGCAGGTAGGCGCCCTCGGGCCAGCCTGTGGTCCGGACGGTGAGCGACGGGTGCCACGGCGCGGTGACCATGTCGACCCCGGCGACGAATCCGGCTGGCGCCTGCACCTGACCGGGCACGCTGCCCGATGACCAGATGAGGCGGCTCTGGGCGCCGCCGTACCAGCCCATCCGGTACGCCTGGACGCCGAAGGTGACGGCCGTTGTGCTGACGTAAAGCCGGAACGACTGGCCGGGCAGCACGCTCACGTGGTCGGCGTACCCCTCGATCGCGCCCGGCGCTCCCTGGCTGGCGAGCCTCCAGGCGCCGGTGCCCGGCTTCGCGTTCTCGGCTACCGGGAAGGGCGGCTGGCTGGCGGAGGATGCCTTCCGGGCGTGCGCGCCCGCGTGCTGGCCCCCCCGCGGCCCGTGGGAGTTGACTGCCGACGCGCAGGACGCGGTGCACAGGGCCGCGGTGACCAAGCCCGCGATCACCGCTACCACCGAACGGGCCGGAAGCCGTCCGATAACCCGGCTCACTGCCCAGAGACTTCCGCGATACACAGGAACTTTCGTGATCATAATTGGCTGCTGACGGGACGTGGCATCAGCCCGCAATTCAACCACTTTGACCGCTTCTAGCCGGAGGTTTCCGGCTAGAAGCCACCATTTTCTCATTCACCTGCGGATGCGGCCGGCCCGGGGCGCCGCGCCACACCTCGGCGAGGCCGGACACGGTTCCCCTGGCCGCCGGTGCGGCGCCGCTGCGGCGCCGCTGCACACGGGCAGGTTCCGGGCCATTCCCCGCCCGCGCCGGGTCGCGTACCTTGACGGCGTGGGAACAGCGCGCGCCGCCCCGGTGCCAGGTGCGGCGCTGCGGCGCCTGCGCGACGCGCTCGGCATCCGCTGATTCGACGTGGCCGCGGCAGCGGCGGTAGCCGCCGTCGTCGAACTCAATGTCGTGGTGGGTGGCGGCTCGGGCGCCGCACCGCTCGACGCGCTCGCCTACCTGCTCGGCGTGGTCATGGCGGTTCCGGTCCTGTTCCGGCGGCGATGGCCGCTGGGCGTGCTCATCGCCTGCTCGGTGCTGCTCTTCGTCTCGTACACACTGCACCGCCGCAACATCTCCCCGGCGCCGCTGCTGTCTCTGCCGCTCTACGACGCGGCTCTGGCCGGCTACCTGAGGGCGGCCATCGTCATCCCTGCCGTCTACATGGCAAT
>DAIRVB010000674.1:0-2388 GCA_036803065.1 Streptosporangiaceae bacterium | reverse complement strand
GGACGGTGACCTGCGTGCAGCTGCCCGCCGAGGGACAGGGCTCGCTCGCGCATGCCGATCAGGCCGTAGCCGGGCCCGGCATCCGCGGCGGGGGGCGGGGAACCGGTGCTGTCGTTGGTGACCGTAATGCCCAGTCGGCCGCTGGTATAGGTCAGCCGCACCTGGGCGCTGCTGGCGGAGGCGTGCTTGGTGACGTTGGTGAGAGCTTCCTGGATGATGCGGTAGGCGGTGAGGTCCGTCCCGGGGGACAGCGGCTGGGGTTCGCCTTCGGTGGTGATGCTGACGGTGAGCCCGGCGGAGCGGAATGAGCCGGCCAGGCCGGGCAGCTGCGCCAGCCCGGGGGCCGGTTCCAGGGGTGATTCCGGGTCGTCTGCCTGGCGTAGCAGCCCGACGGTGGCCTTGAGCTCTTCCAGTGCCGCGACGATCGTGCCGTTGAGGTCGCCGGCCATCGTGCGGGCTTTGCCGGGGTCGGTGTCCATGAGGTAGATGACGGTGCCGGCCTGGGCGTTGGCCAGGGCGAGGTGGTGGGCGGTGACGTCGTGCAGTTCGCGGGCGATGCGCATCCGCTCGCCGGCGACCCGGTGCCGGGCTTCGTCTTCCCTGGTTTTCTCGGCGTACTCAGCGCGGGCGTTGGCGGCCTGCAGGTAGGCCGCCCGCAGCCGGGCCGTGATGCCAAGGGCGACGGGCAGGAGCAGCCATGCGGCGGTGCCGATGGTCTCCTGGGCCAGGGGCTCCCCGGTGGGGCTGGCGATCACTGCGGTGCATACCAGGATTGCGATGGCGGCGGCGGTGTAGGCGTATGCGGTCTTCTGGCCGGTGCGGAGGGCCAGGAAGAAGAGCGCGACCATGGCCGGTGCGAGCAGCAGCGGGCTCAATGTGTAGGCCAGGGCGGCCAGGGCGGTGGCACAGGCGATGGTGACCACCGCGGTGGGGCGGGGGTGGCTGCGCGCCCAGGCCAGCGCGGCGCAGGCGATACCGGTGAGCAGGTAGCCGGGCCAGTGCGGTGCGGGTATCGGGGCGCCATCCACGCTGACGGTGATGCCGGGGAAGGAGATGGAGACGAGCACCAGTGCCACGGTCACGTCAACGGCCCACGGGTGGGCGCGCAGATAGCGTTGCCATCGGGAGAGCATGACCGTGCTCCCTGCAGGTGCGTTGACCATGATTGACGATAACTGGCCTGGCAGCAGGCCGGGCCGCCCGGGATGACGGCCCGGCCTGTGGCCTAGCGGCCAGGCGGCCCCTGCCCGGCCGGCTCGCTTGCGGCTAGCGGCGCGAGGGCGCCCGTGGTGGCGGTGCCGGGGGCCAGGCGGTGATCGAGGGCCTGGCCCTCGATGTCCAGATGCGGCAGCACCCGGTCCAGCCAGCGTGGGCGCCACCAGGCCGACTTGCCGAGCAGGGCCAGGACGGCGGGGACGATCGTCAGACGGACCACGAACGCGTCCAGGAGGACAGCCACGGCCAGGCCGAACCCGATCTCCTTCACCAGGATGTCGATGTTACTGATGAAGCCGGCGAAGACTGCCGTCATGATCAGCGCGGCCGCGGTCACCACCCGGGCGCTGTGCCGGAACCCGGAGATCACCGCGGGGCGGGGCAGCTCGCCGTGGGTGTGTGCTTCCCGGATCCGGGTCACCAGGAACACCTCGTAGTCCATGGCCAGGCCGAAGGAGATGCCCACCAGGAGGATCGGGATGAAGGACTGGATCGGGCCGGTCGCGGGAACGCCCAGGATCTTGCCGAGCCAGCCCCACTGGAAGACCGCCACCAGCGCGCCGAGGCTGGCCAGCACCGACAGCACGAACCCGGCGGTCGCTTTGAGTGGCACGAGCACGGACCGGAACACCACCAGCAGGAGCAAGAAGGCCAGGCCCACCACGGTCAGGAGGTAGGGCACCAGCGCGCCGCTGACCTTGGCGGCGATGTCGATGTTCGCCGCGGTCAGGCCGGTGACCAGGTAGCCGGCGCCGGTGGCGGCCTTGATAGCGGGGCGCTCGCTGCGGATCGCCTGGACCAGGGTGGTGGTCTGCGGCGCGTCGGGGGCGGCGGCCGGGACGACGTTGAGCACGGCCACATTACCCGCCGCGTCGAACTGGGGCGGGGAGACGGCCACGACCCCGGGCGTGGCGCCGATCTTCTGGGCGACCGCTGCCGCGGCGGCCTTGGGGTCCGGCGTGCCACTGGTGGTGACCACGATGGCCAGCTGGCCGTTGTAGCCGGGACCGAAGGCCTTACTGATGT
The DNA here is from genome assembly GCA_036803065.1 of Streptosporangiaceae bacterium. Lineage (GTDB taxonomy): Bacteria > Actinomycetota > Actinomycetes > Streptosporangiales > Streptosporangiaceae > JAWWPY01. The sequence continues at coordinate 147 of DAIRVB010000674.1, read as the reverse complement.
CGTCGTAGGCGCGCCGCTGGGTGTCCGAGGTGGGCAAGATGGCGTTCCCGGCTGCGCCGAGCCGCATGTGCATGGCCGGCACGGCGATCACCCCTAGCGGAACCTTCCGGGCTAGCCAGTGAGGTAGCCGCATCTGCCCAGGTCACG
>DAIRVB010000673.1:0-2391 GCA_036803065.1 Streptosporangiaceae bacterium | reverse complement strand
CACGCGTACGGCCAGCCCGCCGAGGAGCTTAAGGCCCAGCCCGGCGGCCGCCGCGCCACGGGCCAGCGTGAGGGCCTCGGGAAGGGGATCGTGCGGCGAAACTGCGGCGGTCTGGGCCTCGCCGGGTTCGGTCATCGGCGCCTGCTCTCGTTCCATGATCACGGAGTATTTCCGGTCGTATTTGACAGTTATATTCCGTGATCATGGAAAAGGGTATGCCCGGGGGTCCGGGGGTGGTCCCCTGGACTGGCAGAGCGTGATCATGGAACAGGCCAGGCGGGGCCGCAGTTGACCCAGCGCAGGCCAGTGGCCATCCTGGGTGCATGCCCGGGAGCGAGGTTGCGTCTGGCGCAACCTATCAATCGGCCGAGCGCGTACTCGCCCTGCTGGCCAGTTTCGAGGACGGGCGCGCTGAACTCGGCGTGACAGAGATCGCCCGTGCGCTCGACGTGCACAAGTCGACCGCCTCGCGCCTGGCGGCCGCCCTGGAGCGCACCGGGTTCCTGGCCCGGTCCGGCAGGCGGTACCGGCTGGGCGTGGAGATCATCCGACTGGGCGCTCTCGCCCTGCGGAGCACCGACATCGTCGCCGCCATGCAGCCGGCCATGGAGAAACTCTCCCAGCGGACCGGCGAGACGATCAACCTCGCCGTCCCCGCTGGCCCCGACATCCTGAATGTGGCCGAGCTGCCCAGCACCTATATCCTCAGCTGCTCGGGCGGCTGGATCGGCCGCCGCACGAAGCCGCACGCGGTGGCCAACGGCAAGGTGCTTCTCGCCTACGGCGCCATCCCGGTGCCCGCGGGTCTGGAGCGGTACACCGAGCACACGATCACCGCGGCGGACGCGCTGGACCGGGAGCTGGCCGCGGTCCGCGGGAACGGCTACGCGACGGCCGTCGCCGAACTCGAAGATGGCCTGGTCGCCGTGGCCTCCCCGGTGTTCGATGCGGGCGGCGCGTGCGTCGCGGCACTGTCGGTGTCCGGGCCCAGCTTCCGGATGCCGCCGGAGAAGCTGGCCGAGCTGGGCAGGCTCTGTGCTGGTTCATAAGGAGCACCTGTTCACCGAGCCCAAGACGGTGGTCTACCCCGCTCCCGGGCTCACCCGCTGACCAGCCCGTAGGAGCCCACGATGGCCGCGTCGGCCGGAATAGGACCCTCAGCGCACCGGTCCCGGATGCCGGACTGGAACTCGCCGAACGCGGCCGACGCCGTCAGTGGGTTCTCGTCCCCGTCGAGCACGGCGACATGCAGGAAGCTGACTCCGTCGTCGAGCCGGAAGGCGGCGTACCGCAGGCCGTCCGGGTTCTGCTTGGCCAGCTCCGCGAACACCTCCCGGATCAGCCGCTCGTTCTCGTCAGCACTTTCCGGCTTCGTCCGGTACCGGATCACCTTGGTGACGGTCATGGGGTCGCTCGCATTCGGTTGTTACGTGGCTCGTGGGTGACTTCGGCGAGGCCGAGTGCCTCCAGAAGGGGCGGAAGGTACATCCCGAACCGGCCGCGGTAGCCGTTGCGGAGGCCGTACCAGCCTCCGACCGGGTTGTCCGGTGATCGCCCCCATGCCTCAACGGTGCCCGGCGCAGCGGGTTTCTTTTCGTCGGCCGCGCCGAGCGGGACCCAGTCCCCTTGGGCGGCCAGCCAGGCATGCAGGTCATCGATGGCCTGGAGGTGGTACTTGAGGGTGGTGGAACCCACCTGGCAGACCAGGGCAGGCGGGTCGGCCTGCTTGTCTTGGTACATGGTGTAGCCGGACGTGCCCGGCGGGGTCTTGAGCACCCACGGGTCGTCCTTGGTGCCAGCGGCCATCAGCTGTCCCCCTTCTCAATCGCGTTTCTCGACCGCGGCCAGATAGTGCGGCAGCAGCGTCTGCCAGCCGCCCCGGTTCCGGTCGCGCCATTCCCCGGCTGCGTTCCCGAGCTGCTCCCAGCCGCGGTGCTCGATCTCCACCCGGGTCGCGGCATCTCCCTGAGCGACGAAGCGGATCTCCACCTCCGTGGCGGTGACGCGGTCCCGCCCGATGTGCCACAGGTAGGCCAGTTGCGTCGGCGGCTTCCACACGGTCACTTCACCCCAGTCGTGCTCGGCGCCATCGGCAGTGCGTTCATAGATCCGCCCTCCGACGCCGCCCTGCAAGACGACGTCCAGGCCGGGCTGGCCGGTCACCGTGTGGTCGGGCGGCCACCACGTGCCGATCCTCGATGTCCAGACGGTGAACGCGTGCTCGACCGAGCAGGCGACGTCGAAGGACAACCGCAGCGGGCCGGTCATCGCCCCGGCGCTGGGTCGGTGTTCTCGGCCAGCAGCCGGAACCGGACGGCCGCCGCGCCCCACACACCCTCCAGATAAGCCTGGACGGCGTGCATCCCCTCTTCCTGGAGGTGATAGATCCGG
>DAIRVB010000672.1:0-2397 GCA_036803065.1 Streptosporangiaceae bacterium | reverse complement strand
GGCTCACCCCGTGCTTCTTGAGGCACTGGGCGAAGGACGAGGCATTCCCGGTCCCGGTCCCGGTCCCGGTCCCGCTGCCCTGACTCGTGCCCGGCGAGGCTGCTGAACCGCTGCAGCCGGACAGCAGCGCCGCGACGGCCACGGCCGGCACCACCGCTAGGAACGCTGATCTCCGGAACATCCTGATCCACAATCCTCTCTTCGGTCATCGACGCCTGGCCCACGGGACGCCAGGCCGCGCGGCCGGCCATCCAACGTTGTCCGCACCGCCGAAGCTCACCGCAGCGAGATGACCGCGACCTGGAGGGATGCTGCTGATTTCCTGACCGCTATCTTTCTGACATCAGCCACCACGAAGGCGCGCGCTGAGCCGCCGTTCGGCGCGGCGGGCGGGTCTTGGCAGCCTGGCTGAGAGTGGCTGCATATCCGGGTGTTCTGCCCGTGACCGTCCAGTAGCCGGGCTTGAGTGTGCTGGGGATGGTCCGGTTCTTCAGGTTGTGCGTTCGGTGATGAACACGAACTCGTGGCCCGGGCGGTCGGGGGCTTCCCGCACGTCCAGGACGCGGTAGCCCTGGGTGGCGAGGCTCGATTCCAGTTCGTCGCGGCTGCGGAACCGCAGGGTGGAGTCGGAGGTGATCACCGCCCCACCGGCGAGGAAGGTGTAGGTGTTGCGGAAAGAGATGAAGGGGGGCCTGATACTGGTGATCTCGCGGCGCTGCTCGACCCGGCCGCGGCCGGGGACGTCAAGCATGACGGGCCTGGTGTCGGCCGCCCATTCTTCCCACGCCCGGCGTTCTGGGCGCCGTGTTTCGAACACCAGGTACCCGCGCGGGCGGAGCGCGGCACCGATGGCCCGGAGTGCCTTGGCCCAGTCCTCATCGGTGAGGAAAACCTGGGCCACGTTCCCGGTCATCACCGCGAGGTCGGCGCCAGCCGCCGGGACCCCTGCGGCATCTGCGTCAACCCAAGTGACGGCTGCGTTGCTGTCCTTTGATTTCGCCACGTCGAGGGAGGCCGCAGCCGGGTCGGCACCCACCACGGTATAGCCGTGCTGCGCTAGCAGGACCGCCAGGCACCCGGTCCCGCATCCGACGTCGAGCACGCGGTCGGCGCCCAGTTCCGCGGCGATGGCGAGGTAGGCGGCCAGGTCCTCGCGCGGTCCGTCGAAGGCGTCGTAGACCGGTGCCAGCCGGGGGGGGCGAAGATCGCATCAGGCACCTCGCGAGCGTATCCGGCGGGTCGGGTTCCCAGCCGCAGTCAGACGCTGCCGGGGAGCGTTATCTGGTGGCCGGCAGGACCGGGCCCGGGCTACGGTCAGCTGGCGGCGGTGCGGAAAGGCGGGGTGATGGCAGAGGCCTCGATGACAGTCCATACAGCGATGGTGACGGTGCCGACCATGGCATCGGCGCGGCCACGGCACTGGCTCTCGGACAGCGCGGATGCGCGGTGCTATGGAGTTTCCTGCGGACCGAGGACGCGGCTGATCCGGGCACACCGCAGACCTACCGGGACCGCCACCGGCAGGGCGCCGAGCCCGTGGCCGCGCAGATCCGGGCAGCTGGCGGACGGGCTGTAGCCGTGGAGGGTGCCTCCCCACTGGGTCTAGCAGCGAGGAGGCAGACTTGCAGTCTGCCAGAAACACCCTGCCCGAAGAACCGCCCGGCGACGTGACGTGCGGGATCGACTGGGCCCGTGATGATCACGCCGTGTCGGTCGTCAACGCCAGGGGCCGGGAGATCTGCCGGTGTTCCGTCGAGCACAGCGCCGCTGGCCTGCGTGAGCTGCTCGCCGTGCTGGCCCGCTACGGCGCCCGGGAAGCCGCGATCGAACGCCCCGACGGCCCGGTGGTGGACGCCTTGCTCTCGGCCGGGATCACGGTAGTGGTGATCAGCCCGAACCAGATCAAGAACCTGCGCAGCCGGTACGGCTCGGCCGACAACAAAGACGACAGGTTCGACGCCTACGTCCTGGCGGACACGCTGCGCACCGACCGGGCCCGGCTGGCACCCCTGACACCTGACAGCCCGGCCACCGTCACCCTGCGCCGCACCTGCCGGGACCGCAAAGACCTCGTGAGCCACCGGGTCGCCGTCGCTAACCAGCTGCGCGCCCACCTGCGCAACGCTTTCCCCGGCGCGGTCGGGCTGTTCGCCGAGATCGACTCGCCGATCAGCCTGAAGTTCCTGGCCCGCTTCGGCACCCAGGACCGCGCCGCCTGGCGCTCGCCCCGGCGCCTGGCTGCCTGCGCCGGCTCCTGCGGCCGCGCCGACCCGGCCGTCCTGCACGCCCGCCTGGCCGCCGCGCCCCGCGGCGCCGCCGGTGACGGCGGCGCCGCGCAAGCCCTGCTCCTGCCGGAAAATCATCCGTGCTGGTGGGAGCCAATGCATGGGCGAGGCC
>DAIRVB010000671.1:0-2398 GCA_036803065.1 Streptosporangiaceae bacterium | reverse complement strand
TCAACTGCCTTGCCGTCAACTGCCTTGCCGTCAACTGCCTTGCCGTCAACTGCCTCGCCGTCAGCAGTCACTACAATCTCCTCGCCCATGCCACGGAGAGTAGGGGACAGCTACGACAGTCGCCGGGCTTTGCCGCGTCCACGGCGCGTTCCCGCCCCTGGCGTCACGCCAGGGGGCCGTGGGCGAGAGCGGCCGGGCTCGCGCTCGCAGCACGTAGCATCAAGCGTGTGGCAGGCAAGACGCCCGACCGGCCTCCCCCGCAGGCACCAAGCCCCGGGCTGAGGATCGCGCGGCCCTTCGGGATACCGGTCTATATTTCGCCGTACTGGTTCGCCATCGCTGGCCTGTTCGTCGTCCTGTACGCGAACAACGCGTCAGTTACCGGGACCGGCAACCTGCGTTACGTGGTGGCAGTCGCCATCGTCGTGCTGCTCTACGGCTCCGTCCTGGTGCACGAACTCAGTCATTCGGTCGTGGCCAGGGGATTCGGCCTTCCGGTACGCAGGATCCTGCTTTACCCGCTCGGCGGTTTCTCCGAGATCGAGCAGGAGCCACCGACTCCCGGCAAGGAATTCCTGGTGTCCGCGGCCGGCCCAGCGATGTCCCTGGCGTTGGCGGCGGCCGGATACGGACTGCTCGTCGCCGTCCATCCCAGCGGCCTGACGGACCTGCTGATCCAGCGGCTGGTCTGGATCAATCTGCTGGTCGGCGTGTTCAACCTCGTGCCCGGCCTGCCGCTGGATGGCGGCCGGATGCTCCGGGCCGGAGTGTGGAAGATCACCGGCAGGCCGGGAACCGCCACGGTGTTCGCCGCCTGGGCCGGGCGGGTGCTCGCGATCGCGGTGCTGGTCGTCCCGCTGGCCATGCTGGCCAGTGCCGGGAACCAGGCTCAAATCTTCGATGCGGCCTGGCTGGCCGTCATCGCAGCGTTCATGTGGGTGGGCGCCGGGCAGGCGCTGCGCGCCACCCGGGTCCGGGAGCGGCTGCCTGGCCTCCAGGCCAGGACTCTCGCCAGGCGGGCCATCCCCATCCCGGCCAGCCTCCCGCTGGCCGAGGCGATCAGGCGCGCCGACGCCGCGCAGGCCCGTGCGCTGGTAATCGTCGACCACGAGGACAAGCCGATAGCCATCGTCAACGAGACAGCGGTGATGGCGACCCCCCCGCAGCGCCGGCCATGGATCGACGCCGGGTCGCTGGCCCGGAGCATTGATCCTGGACTCGTGCTGTCCGCCGACCTTTCCGGGATGGCGCTGATCGAAGCTGTCCGCCGGTCGCCTGCCACCGAGTACCTGCTCGTCGAGCCCTCCGGCCAGGTGTACGGAGTTCTGGCGGCCAGCGACCTGGACCACGCCTTCGCTGGCGCCTGAGCGAGCCGGAGGGGCGCGGCGGCGCCTGGACTGAGGAGCGAGGAACGAGCGACGAGGGAAGGCGGCGCCCCAGAGCGCCCGCAGGCGAGCGGCAGACACCATGAGCGGCCCGCAGCGCTCCGCGGCACCGCTACCCTGGCGGGCGTGACCCGACAGCGCCGCGGACCATTCGCCACTGGCGACCAAGTGCAGCTCACCGACCCCAAGGGGCGCAAGCACCTGCTTGTCCTCGGTGAGGGACGCACGTTCCATACCCATCGTGGCTCGCTGGCCCACGACGATCTCATCGGCAGCCCCGACGGCACCGTGCTGAATTCCTCAGGCGGCACCCCGTACGTGGCCCTTCGCCCGCTGCTCGCCGATTTCACCCTGTCCATGTCGCGGGGCGCAGCCGTCGTGTACCCGAAGGACGCCGCACAGATAGTCGCCATGGCCGACATCTTCCCCGGGGCGAGGGTGCTGGAGGCCGGGGCTGGCTCCGGCGCCCTGTCCTGCTGGCTGCTGCGCGCCGTCGGCGCGGACGGGCTGCTGGTGTCCTACGAGCGGAGGTCGGACTTCGCCGAGATCGCCCGGGCCAACGTGGAGCGCTTCTTCGGCGGCCCGCACCCGGCCTGGCAGCTCAGGGTGGGCGATCTCACTGAGATCGCGGAGATTGCCAGCAATACGGCGGATGCAGGGCCCGCCGGGAGTTTCGATCGGGTGGTACTGGACATGCTGGCGCCATGGGAGTTCACGCGTGTTGCGGCGGAGGCGCTCATCCCGGGCGGGGTGCTGTGCAGCTACGTCGCCACCGTTACGCAGCTCTCCAGGATCGTCGAGGCCACCAGGGAGCAGGGCAGCTTCGACGAGCCGACCGCCTGGGAGTCGCTGGTCCGCGGCTGGCACGTGGACGGGCTGGCGGTCCGCCCGGAGCACCGCATGATCGGTCACACGGGTTTCCTGGTGACCGCCCGCCGGCTCGCCGACGGCGCCGTCCCGCCGCCGCGGCGGCGCAGGCCCGCGAAGGGCGCCCGCGAGGAGCCCACCGAGGG
>DAIRVB010000670.1:0-2399 GCA_036803065.1 Streptosporangiaceae bacterium | reverse complement strand
GGGTGGCCGGCGCCCAGCACCCGTTCCCGGTCGGCGAGGATGCGCTCGTGCATCCCGATGGCTTCATCCAGCCGCCCCGCCATGTCCTGCGCCACGGCGAGGTGATCACGGAGGAGTAGCGTCTGGACATGCGCTGGACCCAGCAGCCTGGTGCTGGTCACGATCGTGTCCTGCCAGTACGCGATGGCCGCCCCGCGGAGCCTGACTGCGTCCAGGCTCTGCCCGGCCCTGATCAGCACCCCGTGGCCCTGCGGCGCCCAGAGCAGTTCGCCCGCGGTTTCGTTGAGTATCGCGGTGCTGTCCCGCAGCGCCTGGGCTAGCAGGGGCTGCTCGGCGTCGGCCGCTGGCCACGCTTCGAGCAGCGCATCGGCGGCCGCGCAGGCCGCCCGGTCAACCTCGGCCGGGGCGACGTTCTCCAGGATCAGGGCCTGGACAATCGGGTGCATCGCTGCGGCGCGCGCCGTGCTGGCCGGGTTGATGGCCAGCAGGCCCAGCCGGTGCAGGTTGTTCACGGCCTCCTGGACCTGCGCCTGGTCCGCGGCCGTGGCGTGATGGCCGGTGATGTAGCTGCACGCCGCATGGCTGAGCAGCACCGCGCCCGGGATTCCCCCAGGGTCCATCGTCGCGGCCAGCAGCAGGGCCGGCATAGCCAGGCCGGCCGGGCGCAGCTGGCTGGCCCGCTCGATGGATAGCGACCAGGTGACCTCTGCTGTCGAGGGAGGCTCGCCGGGCATCGCATCAGTGAGCCACCTCCTGCGGTCGGCGAACCAGAGCCGGTAGTCGCGGCAGTCCGCCCCGGTGTCGATCATCATGGCGGTGGCCTGCGCCAGGGCGAGCGGATGGCCGCCGAGGTCCGTCGCAAGGTCAAGTGCTTCGGCCCGCTGGCCTGGATCGTCGTGCAGCCGGGCCGCGAGGTAACTCAGCGCCTCACGGACAGTGAACGGTCCGACCGGGATGGTCCGCCGGTTCGGCCCGCGCAGCGCGTCGCCGCGCCACTGGGTGGTGACCAGGACCCGGCCCGCCGGGCCCTGTGGCCACAGCCCCGCCAGGTCGGCCGGGTCAGCGAGATCATCCAAGACCACCAGCCACGGCCGGTCAGTCTCCGCCAGCCACGCCAGGAACCGTGCGGCGTCGGCCTCGAGATCCTCGTCGGTATCCGTGATTCCGACATCCCTGAGCGCCTGCGCATAGGCCGTCACGACGGCGTCCCGGCTTATAACAGTTACCCAGACCAGCAGGTTCAGCGCGTTGGCCGCCCAGAACGCGTGGCCGAGCGCGGCGGCGAGTTGCGTCTTGCCCGTGCCGCCCAGCCGGGCCAGGCGGTGATCCCGGGAGGCGCGATCGGCTCGCCCGTGCTCCGCGGTCCCGTCCGCCCCGGGCGTGTCGGGCGGGGTCAGCACCACCGTCTCACCGGGGACCAGGCTGCCGGCGAAGACCCCGCTCTCGGGGCGGGGGCTGTGGCCGTCGGCCAGTGGAGGTAACGGCCCCGATTGGACCGGCCGGCTCATGTTGCGTGCTCGCAGCGGGACCGCCCGGTCCCGGCTGCTCCTGGATATGTGGTCACCAGCGTGCTCCCGCTGCGCACTCGGACTCTCCTGACAATCCGCGCCAAGTGGTACAGAACCGATTATGACGGAGGCCCGGAAACCGGGTGCCGATCGGGATGGTCTAAGCATCTCCGGTGCACCTGCCGGGCGGTGGCGCGGATCAGGCCTGGCCGACCGTCGCCAGGTTCTGCCGCATGGTCCGGGTGAGCGGATGGTCGGGGCCCAGCACCCGCTCGCAGTCGGCCAGGGCCCGCTCGGACATGGCGACCGCATCGGAAAGCCGCCGCGCCGCGTGATACGCGTGCGCCAGGTTGCCGCGTGACGTCAGGGTGCTCGGGTGGTCGGGGCCCAGCACACGTTCACAGTCGACCAGGGTCTGCTCGTAGAGGACCAGCGCGTCCTTGACCCGCCGCGCCGAGTGGTAGGCGTTGGCCAGGTTCCCGCGTGCGTTCAGCGTGTCCGGGTGGTCGGGGCCCAGGATGCGTTCCCGGTCGGCGAGGGTCCGCTCGTACTGGGGGATGGCGTTCTTCAGCCGCCCGGCGCTGCGGTAGGCGTAGGCGAGGTTGCCGCGTGCGGTCATTGTGTCGGGGTGCCCGGCGCCCTGGGCGCGTTCCCGGTCGGCGAGGGTCCGCTCGTACTGCGGTACCGCCTCCTTCACCATGCCCGCCTGCTGGTAGGCGTAGGCGAGGTTGCCGCGTGCGGTCAGCGTCTCGGGGTGCCCAGCGCCCTGGGCGCGTTCCCGGTCGGCGAGGGTCCGCTCGTACAGCGGTATCGCCTCCTTCAGACGGCCCGCCTGCTGGTAGGTGTGGGCCAGGTTGCCGCGCGCGGTCAGCGTGTCCCGGTGGCCAGCGA
>DAIRVB010000669.1:0-2412 GCA_036803065.1 Streptosporangiaceae bacterium | reverse complement strand
AGGCAGCAACGAGGCGAAGCCCTACGGCTCGGTCACGCGGTTCGCGTGGCCCCGGGACGGTGCGCACAGCGGGTACCCGACCGCCTCGGCCCCCCACTGCCCCAATCGCTCGGCCGTTCGCTACACGCGCCTCGTCTGCCCGCATACCCTTGGTAATCGGTGGCTGATCAACCCTGAAGGTGTTTCATGCTCGACGATCTGGCCGGTAAGCGAACTGGTGAGCGTATCCAGATCCTCCGCGAGCGTAAGGGCCTGTCACGGCCGGTGCTCGCGGGACTGGTCGGCATGTCCGCATCCTGGCTCAAAGGCATCGAACAGGGCCGACGTCTTCCGCCTCGGCTCCCGGTGCTGGTGAAACTCGCGGAAGCGCTCGCCGTCGGGGACGTGGCCGTCCTGGCTGGGACGGATATGGATCTTGGTGGCGCGGTGTCAGTACCGGTGGCGTCGTTCGCACGGATTCCGCACGATGCCGTGCCCGCGATCCGGGATGCGGTACGCGATCCGATGCTGTCCTTGCCGGGCATGCCTAGTGAAGTCGACAGCCTGGCCTCCCGCACGGCCGACGCGTGGCGTTTGTGGCACACCTCCCGGGAGCACCGCACTGACGTGGGCCGCATCCTTCCCCGGCTGATCACCGACGCGCGGACTGCGGCCCGATCTGCCGATGGACCTGACCGCCGCAGGGCCAACGCGGTGCTGGCCGATGTGTATGCGCTGACGCAGCATGAGGTCGTCTGGGCGAGCGAGGCCGAGCTGACTTGGACGGTCGCCGATCGCGCGATGAGCGCCGCCCAGGAAGCTGATACCCCGGTAGCCCTCGCCGGGGCTGCCTGGACCTTGGGGATGGTTCAGCGATCTGCCGGTGATACCGACGGCGCCCTGTCGCTGGCCCGCGATGCTGCCGAACTCGTGGAACCCATGATGGACGACGGCAGTGACGAGGTACGTGCCCTGGCCGGGGCACTGGAGTTGCACGCTGCCACAACGTGCGCGAAGGCGGGGCGCGAAGGCGACGCGTGGCGCTACTGGGACCGGGCGAACGTGATCGCTCGGAGACTGCCGGATCGATACCACCATCCGTGGACGATGTTCGGGTCATCGAATGTGGACTTGCACGCAGTGTCTATAAGCGCGGACCTGGCGAAGTCCCAGGAAGCTCGTAGCCACGCCGAGCAGATCGACCCCGAGGAGATCCCGAGCAGGGAACGCCGTGGAAGGCTGGGTGTCGAGATCGCTCGCTCCTACGGTCAGCGGCAGGATTACCCAGGCATGCTGCACTGGCTGGAATTCGCCTACCAGACCTCGGCGGACTCGGTGCAGTACTCACCCTCGGCGCGCCAGATGGCATCAGAAGCCGTCGATCACGGTGGCCCGCTGATCAAGCGCAGAGCGCGTGCCCTAGCGGGCAGTCTCGGTCTGCCCCTGTAACCGCGGGACGCACACTGCACCCCCTCCTGGCCGGCTACGCACCGCGCCTTTCCGTGCATGCATGAGGCCCTAGGGTCACAGGCGCATTAGCGGTCGACGGAAGGCACGGAAGCAGATGGTGTCCATTCACGGGTGGGGTCCGTGACGTCAGCTAGTTACGGGGACCGGTAGCCAGGGTTTGCCGGCGAGGGCGGCGTGGATGGCGTCGGTGGCGCGGATGCCGTGTCCGCGTGCGCTGACCAGGTAGGAGCGCACCCGGCAGTAGCCGGCGAGGGTGGCGTGGGTGTGCCAGTACCCGGAGACGGCCTGATGCCGTTTCGGGCCTTTGACGGCCTGCTCCGAGGCGTTGTTCGTCCAGGGGACCTTGAAGTTGGCGGTGAACAGCCAGACCTGCCCGGCTTTGTCTTGCAGCCGGGTGGCGAGGTTGTAGCCGGGGTGGTTGCCTTTGTGCCAGTCGCGGAGCCGGTTGGTGGTGATGCCCCAGGCGACTGCCTCGTCGTAGCGGGCGCGCAGGCCGGCGAGCAGTTCCGGGTCGAGCCTGGTTTCCCTGTTGTTCCTGGCGGTCTCGACCGCGGCGGCGGCCTCGCGCAGGATGTCACGGACCTGCCCGGCCCATGCCTGCCACTGGGGGTGCAGTTCCAGCACGCCCTTGCAGTGGCGGATCAAATGGGCACAGCATTGCTGGACCCCGGCGAGATCGGCGTCGAACTGGTGCCAGGCGGCGTAGTCATCGCGGACCAGGTAGCCGTGCCAGCCCTCCATCACCCCCAGGCCCGCGATCGATGCGCCGGAGCGTGACCGCATCGCGGCGTACCAGATCAGCCGGGCGTCCGGGGTGCGGATCGTGACCGCGTGCGGCGCGCCTTCAGCCGGCTTCCCGTCAGGCCCGGTTTCCCTGCTTATGACGTTGGCCGGGGTCTCGTCACCGCAGCGGCCGGTGCTGACCTGCTAGCCCTGGCTAGTGTCCGTGCGGACGAGGGAGTA
>DAIRVB010000668.1:0-2416 GCA_036803065.1 Streptosporangiaceae bacterium | reverse complement strand
CGGCCTGCTGACCATTGATACGGCGACCACGCCGCCGACGGTCCGGATCAACTCAGTGGTCCAGGCCGCGATCCGGGCGACGATGCCTGACGAGATGCTGGATCGGGCGGTGCGGGCGGCAGCCGGCGCGCTGCTGCAAGTGTGGCCCGCTGATGAGCGGCCGGCCGGGCTGGCCCGGGGCCTGCGGTCGTGTGCGGCCAGCCTTCGGCAGGCCGCCGGAGACCGGCTGTGGGCCGACGGCTGCCGTCCGTTGCTCTTCCGGGCCGGCCGGAGCCTGGACAGCGCGCGCCTGACCGGCCCGGCTGTCGCGTACTGGAACGAGCTCGCCGCGGCCAGCGACCGGCTCCTTGCGCGGGGCCACCCGGACACCCTGATGGCAGGCCAGCGGCTGGCCGACGCGTACCTGGCGGCCGGCCGGGCGGCGGAGGCCGTTTCGTGGTTTCAGCGGGTCCTGGCCGACCAGACCCGTGCGTACTGGCCGGATCATCCCGGCACCCTTGCGGCCAGGCGGGATCTCGGCCGTGCCTTGGTGGCCGCGAACCAGTTCGGCGAGGCGGTCACCATCCTGGACGGCGCGGCCAGTGATTACGAGCGTATCCACGGGGCTGATCAGGCTGACACGCTGGACGTGCGGGATGAGCTCGCCGCCGCGTACCGTGCCGCGGAGCGGTTCGGCGACGCGATCCGGTTGTACCGGCGCTCGCTGGCCGACCGCGAGCGCGTTCAGGGACCTCAGCATCCTGACACCATGACCGCCCGGCAGAAGCTGGCCGACGTCTACCTGGCCGACGGCCGGCTCAAGGATGCCCTGTCCCAGTACAAGCGGGTTCTCGCCGACCGGGAGCGCATCCTTGGTCCTGATCATCTGGACACGATCGCGGCCCGCGGCAACCTCGGCTCCGCGTATCACTCGGTGGGCCGGATGGCCTCCGCGCTGCGGCTCTGTGAGCAGGCCTGCGCCGGTTACGAGCGGGTTCTGGGCGCCGACCACCCGGGTACGCTGGCGTCCCAGGCGAGCCTGGCCCACGCCTATTACGCCGTGGGCCGGCTGACCGACGCGACGACACTGCTCCGCGATACCGTCGCGCGCTGTGAGCAGGTTCTGCCGCCCAGGGATCCGCTGACGCAAGCTGTCCGGGAGAGCCTGTCCAACATCGCGGGACGGCCCAGCCCGGGCAGCGGCGCCTAGCTCGCTGCTAATTACCACCCTTGACCATAGTTAGCTAAACCCCCCGGTGCCTTTTGGGCCTGGTGCTTGAAATGACCCTTATGGTCCTGCCGATGCTTTGGCGAAACGCGCGATCATTGGCATGAGCCTGAAAGTGATCCGCGCGTACTGTAGGCGCAGCACCGGGCAGGCACCATAGGAGAACAGATGACAGATCAGTACGCGGCTACTGTCGCGGGGACCGCGCCGGCGCCCCGGGCGCGGCTGGAACCTAATGCGATCGGTGTGGCGCAGGACACTGTTATCGGGATGGCGTCGTCGGCGCCGGCGGCGACGGTGGGGTTGTCGCTGGCGGCGCTGGCGGCGGCGACGGCGTATGCGAGCGGGCCGATCCTGATCCTGACGGCGATCCCGATGCTGATCATTGCGAATGCGTACCGCCGGCTGAATATGTGGAACGCGAACTGTGGTGCGTCGTTCGAGTGGGTCGGGCGGGCGATCAGCCCGTATCTGGGTTTCCTGACCGGGTGGCTGATGGTGGCGGCTTACATCATCGGGACGGTCGCGGAGGTTCTTTTGCTGGGGCCCTCGGTGCTCGCGGTGTTCGGCTCGGGCTCGACGAACACGGGGGCGTATATCGCGATCGGCGTGGCGGTCGGGGTGGTGATGCTGATCATCGCGGTGGTCGGTATCCGGATCACGGCGCGGGCGCAGGTCAGCATGGCGCTGGTGGAGTACCTGATCTTGATCGGGATGGCGGTCGCCGGGCTGGTGTGGGTGCTGGGCCATCACGCCGGGTCGGTGCCCATCACCAAGGGGTGGGTGAGCCTGTCGGGGACCGGCGGGCACGGCAGCGCGGTGGCCGGGTTCCTGATCGCGGTGTTCGTCTACGGCGGGTGGGACGGCACCTTGTATGTCAATGAGGAAGTCAAGCACCGGCGGATCAACCCGGGGCGGGCGGCGATCCTGGCGGTCGCGCTGCTGGCCATCATCTACACCCTGGCGCAGGTGGGCCTGCAGGGAGTGGTGTCACCGGCGAGGCTCCAGGCGCACTCGGCGACCGCGCTGGTCTACATCGCCCAGGTGCTGGGGGGCAGCGGCTGGGCCAAGGCGATGGCGCTGTCGATCGCGCTATCGGTGATCGCCACCACCGGCACCGGCATCGTGCTCAGCGCCCGGATCGTCTACGGCATGGCAAGTTACCGGGTACTGCCGGAATTCCTCGCCAATGTGTCCCGCCGGTATAAG
>DAIRVB010000667.1:0-2427 GCA_036803065.1 Streptosporangiaceae bacterium | reverse complement strand
CGCACTGGGCGAAGGCCCGGGGCTGCCTGACGCGGGGGGGCGTCAGGCAGCCTGCCGCCGTAGCGCCACGGCCGCCCCGCACCCGCGCCCACAGCTGCGCCGGCTAGGGGAGGCCGGCTGCCTGGGCTCGCATCTGGTACAGGGACAGGAAGTCCTCATCGCGCAGGCCATGCCCGATGGCAGCCTGGATGAGCTGGTAGACGGTGGATCCGGCCGGCATCGGGACTTCCAGCTGCCGGGCCGCGCCCAGGCCGAGGTCGAAGTCCTTGCGCAGCAGTTCGTTGGTGAACGTCAGGGTCCAGTCCCGGCGCACCAGTTCCGGGCTGCGCCTGCGGATCCAGTCCGAGGTGAGCGCGGAGGCGTTGAAGAACTCGAGGAATGCCTCGCGGCTGGTGCCACCCTTCTCGGCCAGGGTAACCACCTCGACAAGCGCCTCGACCATCATGCCGAGGTAGAGGTTGTGGCACAGCTTGACCAGCCTGCTCTGCTCTTCCCCGCCGACGTGCACCGCGGTCTTCGCGATCCGCTCCAGGTCGGGGCGGACCGCGTGGAAGGTCTCGACCGGGCCGGAGACGATGAACATCCCCTGCCCCGCGGCCATGACCTCCGGGTTGCCGGAGACGGGGGCGGCGAGGAACCCGGTCCCGGCGGCCGTGGCGGCCGCCCGGATCCTGGATGACGCCTCCTCGGACACCGTGGAGCAATCCACCAGGATGCCCGGCCGCCGCTCGCCGGTCAGTAGTCCCCCCGCGCCCAGGGTGACCTGCTCCAGGTCGGCGGATGTGGACACCATGACGAAGACCAGGTCGCAACCGGCCAGCCCGCCGATGCTGCCGGTGACGGCCGCGCCCCGCTCGGCCAGCGGCTCCGTCTTGGCCGCCGTCCGGTTCCAGACCGTGACCGGTCGCCCGGCGTCGATGAGCCGCCCCGCCATGGCGGCGCCCATCCGGCCGGTTCCCAGCCAGCCGATGCTCGCCGGGAACTGCGGTGTCATGCGCTCTCCTCCGTATGTGCGGGCAGCTCCACGCCGGTGAACAACCGGGTGCCGGCGACGTAGAGCTGGTCGGCCGGGAAGCGGGTCAGCAGCTCACATCCGCCGGGGGTGACCACCACCTCCTCCTCTATCCGGGCGGCGGCGGAGCCGTCGGCGGTCGGCCAGTAGGTCTCGATTGCGAACACCATGCCCTCCTTGAGCTCCACCGGATGCTCGAAGGAGTGGTAGCGGCTCATCAGCGGGCGTTCCCAGTTGGACAGGCCCAGGCCATGGCAGTACTGCAGGCCGAAGGCCTCCTCCTCGTCGGCGAAGCCGAACTCCTCGGCGGCCGGGAAGTGCCTGACGACGTCCGCCGAGGTTGCCCCGGGCCGGATCTCGGCGATCGCGTTGTCCATGAATTCCCGGGCCCGGCGGTAGGCCTCCCGCTGACGGGAGTTCGCGCTGCCCACGTTCAGCGTCCGGTAGTAGCAGGTCCGGTAGCCGTTGAAGGAGTGGATGATGTCGAAGTACGCGGTGTCCCCGGGCCTGATCAGCCGGTCGGAGAACACATGCGGGTGCGGGCTGCACCGCTCGCCGGAGATCGAGTTGATGGCCTCGACCTCCTCCGACCCGTTCTCGTAGAGGTAGCGGCTGACCAGCGCGACGCAGCTGTTCTCCCGGATGCCGGCCCGCAGGTACCGGTAGAGCTCGTCGTAGGCGCCGTCGACCAGAGCGGCCGCGTGGTCAAGCAGCGCCACCTCGTCCGCGGTCTTGATGGAGCGGATGTCCTGCATGAACCCGTGGCCGTCCTCGATGTGCAGGCCCTCCCGTTCCAGGGCGCGGAGCACCGGCAGTTCCACCACGTCGACCCCGACCGGCTCGCCGGCCAGGCCGTGTTCGCGGAGGATGCCGGCGATCCGCTTGGCGTTGCCGCGCTCGACGCCCACCTCCTCGGGGATCGAGCCGCGCCAGCTGGAGATGCCGGCCCGCCAGTTCTCCGTGGCGTTCCATGGCGCGAACTTCTGATGGGTGCGGGCCGCTGACCCGATGTCCCACAGGATCGGATCCTGGCCGCGCATGACGAGGACACAGCGGAACAGCTTGTCCCGCGCCCAGTTCCCGATGTGGGTGGCGGTGGTGTAGCGGATGTTGTTCATGTCGAACAAGATCAGCGCGCCCAGGTCCGACTGCTCCAGGGCGGTCCGGACCTTGGCGGCCCGCTCGGTCCGCAGCCGGGCGAAGTCCACCCGCTGCTCCCAGTCCGTCCCCATGGCGGCCCCAGGCGAGGCAATGGGCGTGGGCCGATTCGCGGCGGAGTAGTTCTCGGCCATTGTCTGTTCTCCTTGCTGATCAGGGTGGCGCGGGCGGGCACGGGGGGTCCTGCGCTGCGCCTTCGGCGCTTTTACGCGCTGGACCCCCCGCACCCGCCCGCGCCTGTTCGGGCTGGGTAGATC
>DAIRVB010000666.1:0-2448 GCA_036803065.1 Streptosporangiaceae bacterium | reverse complement strand
GCGGCCCGAGGGGCCCGTCAGCACCAGGAGGAACGCGACCCACCACGGGTTCGCCGGCGGCGTCGCCCGGAAGAGATAGCCACGACTCCGGGGCCGGCCGCCGCCGGGCGCCCACGCCGGAGGTGGGGGGTCACGGCACCGGGCTGAGCCCTGCGGCGGTGAGCATGTACGCGCCCCGGTCGTGGCCTGGATCGATGACGAGATCGGCGACCGCCGTGCCGACCTGCTCCGGGGTAAGGACCGGGCCGAAGCCGTCCAGGAAGGTGGCGACGTCCACGCCCTGCCGGGCGGCGTAGCCGGCTACGCCGGCCGCGCCCAGGTCGGTCGCCGGTGTCAGCTGGGGGAGCACCGAGGTGAACCTGAGGCCGAGCCCGCTGCGCTCCGACTCGGCGGCCGCGTAGGAGCCGATGAAGCGGATGGTTGCCTTGGCTCCGGCGTAGCCGCCGCTGAGCGGCGAGCCGTTGAGCGCGGCTCCGCTGGAGAACACGATGACCACGCTGCCGGGGTCGAGGGGGCTCAGTAGCGCCTCGCGTGTCCAGTGGAACACCTGCTGCACGTCCATCTCCCAGTTGCGGCTGAACGTCTGCCAGGTGTGACGCTGAAGCGGCCGCGGCAGCGGGCTCGCCCCGGCACACAGCACCAGCGCGCGGGGGCGGTACGTATCGAGAAGCTGGCCGGCGACGACAGGATCGGCCGCGTCAGCGGCGATGGGGAGGAAGGTGCCGCCGAGCTGGGTGCGCAGTTCGCCGAGCCGGGCCCGGTCGCGGGCGACGCCGACCACGTCCGCGCCGGCTTGGCCCAGCGCGGCGGCGATGGCGCGGCCGAAGCCCCGGCTGGCGCCGGTGACGAGTGCTGTTGTTCCTGAGAGCGGTTGAGCTGGCATGCGGAACTCCTTGACAGGTGGGCACGACGCGGGGCTCTTCCCGCGCGTCCACCGGTACAGATCCGGGTGGCCGGCAAAACTCACCGGGCGGCACCTGTCCGGGCGGCAGGCACTGGCCGATGACTTTCACGGCTGCACCGGATCTGTACCGGTAACGGCAGACCAGCCAGCAGCAGTCGCGCGGCAGACCACAGGAGGAGCGATGCAGCGTGCCGTGCTGATCCTGCGCGACGTGCTGGGATGGCGGGCGGCAGAGGTCGCCGAACTGCTCGGAGTTTCGCGGGAGCGACTTGTCACTATGTGAGACCAGAAGCGAGCTATCGCTATGTGAGAATCTAGGCGCAGGTAGTCATAGCGTCAGCAAACCGGAACGAGGAGCTATGGGCGAGACGAATGCAGCATCGTCAGATGCGTCGATGCTGACCGTCGCTCTTGATGTGCCATCGGCGCGAATTCTCGCCGATCAAGCGTCGATCATCCAGGATCTTCAATTCGTCATGGAATGCTGCAAGCGGCTGCTTACCGAGCTGGCCAGGCCTGAGAAAGACCGGGACGCGGTCGTGCCGCAGGCGCTCTGGTCTGCAGCCCTGGTGTCCTACGCTCGCTGCTTTGGCAAGGGCAAGCGATTCGGGCTGGCGGATGAAGATATACGAACCCTGCCTCTTCAGGGTGAGGTGATGAAATACCACAAATGGATTATCGCGGAGCGCAATAAGCTTACCGTGCATCCAGCGAACCCATTTGAGGCGGCGAAGGTGGGGGCAGCTCTTTCGCTGCCCGGGCGGACCCAGCGGCGGGTGGAGGGCATCGCGATACTTTCCACGAGCCATGTGCTCGTGGATGACACCGGTGTGCGGCAGCTCGGTGGCCTGGCGTCAGAACTGGCCAAGCAAACTGCTGGGAAAGCACAGGAGCAGCAGGACTCAGTGCTCGCGGATGCGCAGCAGCTCAACATAGACAGCTTGTACAGCTTGCCGCCGATGCGCACGCGCTCACCCGCTGCCGACGCGGCCGGCGCTGTGCGATAGCCCAGCCAGCCGCACCCATGGCGGGCCTTAGCGGCTGGTTACGCGGCCTTCCGCCACGTCGATCCGGCGGTTCGTGGTTACCGCGCCGAGCATCCGGCGATCGTGCGTCACGAGCAGCAACGTGCCCGGGTAGGACGCGAGCGCCTGCTCCAGCTGCTCGATCGCGGGCAGGTCGAGGTGGTTCGTCGGCTCGTCCAGCACGAGCAGGTTGACGCCGCGCGCCTGCAGCAGGGCCAGCGCCGCGCGGGTGCGCTCGCCGGGCGAGAGCGTCACGGCCGGCCGCAGTACGTGAGCGGCGCGAAGACCGAATTTCGCGAGCAGGGTGCGGACATCGGCGGGCCGCAAATCCGGCACCGCTGCCCCGAACGCGTCGATGAGCGGTTCCTCGCCCAGGAACAGGCCCCGTGCCTGGTCAACCTCGCCGACCACGACACTGGCGCCCAGCGTGACGTGCCCCTCATCGAGCGGTATCCGGCCGAGCAGGGCGCCAGTGTCGTGGTCGGCGAGGTTGACCAGGCACGGGGCCTGTTCCTGGGC
>DAIRVB010000665.1:0-2468 GCA_036803065.1 Streptosporangiaceae bacterium | reverse complement strand
CTAGACGAAATCTGCGGAAGAAATCCTCGAATCGCTCGGGCGACTTTTGCGGCGATCCAAAGGTCCAGGACACTAGGACCGCGCTGAATAACTGGTGAGCCCCCAGGTCGGCATTTCTGCCGGCTAAGTGTTCGATCATCTGGGATGATCTTGTCATGCAGGGTCGCACGCGGCTGGACCGGGAACTGCTGGACGCGGAGATGATCGCCGGGCACCTGGTGCCGGCCGGGAGCGTGTTCGCGTTCCTGGCTGAGCACCGGACCGAGTTGTTCCCGGACAGTTTCACCGGGGACTTGTTCCCGTCGCGGACGGGGCGCCCGTCGCTGCCGGCGGACCTGGTGGGTTCTGTGCTGGTGCTCAAGGAGCTGTATGACCTGTCGGATACCCAGACGGCGGACGCGCTGAAGTTTGATATCCGGTGGAAGGTGGCGTGCGGCCGGTCGCTGACCCAGGTGAGTTTTGACCCGTCAGTGCTGATGTACTGGCGGCGGCGGATCGCCTGTGCGGTGCCAGAACTCATGCGGGGCCTCTGAGCTGGGCTTCTATCCTCGGCGTTTGTGCTCTTCCGTCTCGTCTATCTGCTCATGGTCCGGTTGTTCGGCTGGCTGGCGCTCCTCGCACGGAGCGACGCTTCGAAGGACGTGGAGATCTTGGTGCTACGGCACGAGGTCGCGGTCATCCGCCGTCAGTTGGTCCGCCCGCAGCCGGACTGGGCCGGCCGCGCCGGGATCGCCGCGCTGGTGCGGCTGCTGCCCAGACGCCTTCGGCTGCATCGGGTCGTGGCACCCTGCTGGCCTGGCACCGGCGGCTGGTCAAGAAGAAGTGGACCTACCCGAACACGACGGGACGCCCGCTGATCTCCGATGAGATCCGCGAGCTGACCGCCCAGCTGGCCAGAGAAAACCCGCGGTGGGGACACCGGCGTATCCAGGGCGAGCTCCTGGGCCTCGGCCACCGCGTTGGCGAGGGTACTGTCCGCCGGATTCTGGCAGCGGCCGGGCTCAGCCCCGCGCCCCGCCGGGCCTCACCGACCTGGCGGCAGTTCCTGACCTCCCAGGCTTCCGGACTCCTGTCGTGCGATTTCCTGCACGTGGACACGGTGTTCCTCAAACGCCTGTACGTATTCTTCGTGCTGGAGATCGAGACCCGCCGCGTGCACATCCTGGGCGTCACCGCCCACCCGGCCGGAGCCTGGACTTGTGCCGCCCGAATATTGGATCGTGTGGTCTGACCTGCTGTTTCGACTGCAGGCCCGACGCAGTGCTGGTTGGCTGACTGAGTGCAACTGAAGCTCGCCTTCCTGCTGATGCGCTGGCTATTCGGGCTGACTGTCCTGGTGTTCCGCGGAGATCAGGCGAAGGTCGCGGAGTTGCTGGTGCTCCGGCACGAGAACGCAATCCTGCGCCGGCAGGCTGGCCGGGTGCGATACGAGCCCGCCGACCGGGCCTGGTTCGCCGCGCTCACGCAGTTCATCCCGCGGCGGCGCTGGGCGGAGATCTTCCCCGTGACGCCCGCAACATTGCTGGCCTGGCACCGCAGACTCGCCTCCAGGAAGTACGACACGAGCAAGCGGCGCCGGCCTGGCCGGCCGCCGACGATCGCGAGCATCGCCCGGTTAACCGTCCGCCTGGCGCGAGAGAATCCGCTCTGGGGCTACCGGCGTATTCACGGCGAGCTGACCAAGCTGGGCCTGACCATCGCGCCGTCCACCGTCTATGAGGTCCTGCGCGCCGCGGGCATCGACCCCGCGCCGCGCCGGGACGGCCCGACCTGGCGGCAGTTCCTGCACGCGCAGGCCGCCGGGACCCTCGCCGCTGACTTCCTGCACGTCGACACAGTTGGCGCTGACCAGGCTGTACGTCCTGGTATTCATCCAGCACGGCACCCGCCGGATGCACATCGGCGGCATCACCGCCCACCCGACGGGCGACTGGACGGTGCAGCAGGCCCGCAACCTGGCCCTCGACCTCGGCGAGCGATTCGGGGACTTCCGTTTCCTGATCCGGGACCGCGGATCGAACTTCACCGCGTCCTTCGATGCCGTATTCCAGGCCACCGGCACCACCATCGTGCGCACCGCGGTGCAGGCGCCGCGGATGAACGCGATCTGCGAGCGCCTTATCGGCACCCTGCGCCGTGAGCTCCTCGACCGGACCCTGATCCTGAACCAGGCGCACCTGCGCGCCGCCCTGGCCGAGTACCAGGAGCATTACAACACCGCCCGGCCACATCAGGGCATCGACCAGCGCGTCCCGGACCCTGGCCCCGCTCCCCGCGTCACCGCAGCAGACCTCGGCACGTGCCAGATCCGCCGAAAACCAGTCCTCAGCGGCCTGATCAACGAATACGAGCGAGCCGCCTAAAAACCGAGAAGGCCCAGGTCAAAGCCAGAATCCTATTTTCGAGCGGCACAGGATGGGCGGCTAGCTTTCGAGGCTTGCCGCCGGAAGCGGGCGTCGCAGTAAAAG
>DAIRVB010000664.1:0-2471 GCA_036803065.1 Streptosporangiaceae bacterium | reverse complement strand
CGCCCGGCTCAAGAAGCTGGCCGGCGACACCGCCTACAGCCGCCTGGCGGGCGGCTTCCTGCAGGCGGCACAGGCCGAAGCGCTGCAGGGGGCGGGCGAGGGAATGGCCCAGGGGGGCGCCGCGGTGACCCCGATGTTCCTCGGCGCCGGCTTCGGCATGGCGAACCAGATGATGCAGCCGCCGGCGCAGGCCACGCCGCCCCCGCCGCCGGGTCCGGGCTTCGCAGGCGGTGGCCAGGGCTTCACGGCACCCCCACCACCGGCACCGGCCCCTGCGCCGGCCCCTCAGGACGCGGCGCCGCCCGCCGGGACGACCGAGTGCGGGAATTGCCACAGCCATGTCCGCGCCGGTGCGAAGTTCTGTGACTCGTGCGGCACGCCCATGCAGAAGCACTGCACCAACTGCAACGCCGACCTGAGCGCCACCGCGAAGTTCTGCGCCGAGTGCGGCACGCCGGCCAGCCCGGCGTCCGCATAGCGGGAAACGGCCGGCTGACCCCTGCTCAACCCACCGCCCTCACCCGGGGGCGGCCAGTCCCGGTCCCGGCCTGCCATCACATCCACACAGTCGTCGCCGTGGCGGCGTGCGGGGTTTCAACACGAAAGGTTGTCCGAATGGACCGGATCGAATGCCAGTGGTGCAAGGCCCAGAACGAGACGGGCCGCACGAACTGCAGCACCTGCGGGGCGCCGCTCGACACGAAGGATCTCGTCACCGATTCCGGCTGGAGCGAGGCGCCTCGCCTGCGGGACATGACGGAATTCCGTTTCTCCAACTCCACCTGCCAGATCGAGGGCGAGATCGTCCCGGTGGCCGAGCTGGCCCTGGCGAACGGAGACTCGGTGTTCTTCGAGCACCACGTGATGCTCTGGAAAGAGCCCGGGGTGCCGATGTCGGCGCTCAACACCGGGGGCGGGATGAAGCGCATGCTCGGCGGCATGCCGCACATCCTGAGCGTCGCCCACGGGCCGGGCCGGATCGCGTTCTCCCGTGACGCCGCCGGCGAGGTCGTGGTGCTGCCGCTGCATCCGTCGATGGAGCTCGACGTGCGCGAGCATGCCTTCCTGGCGGGGACCCACTCGCTGACCTACTCCTTCGTGCGCATCAAGGGCCTGGCCAACGTGCTGCACGGCGGTGGGGGCATGTACATGGACCGCTTCGTCACGCAGCGCGAGCCCGGACTGCTGCTCCTGCACGGGAACGGCAACGTCTTCCAGAAGACGCTGCAGCCGGGCGAGAAGATCTTGGTCGAGCCGGGGGGCTTTCTCTACAAGGACTCGGCGGTGACCATGAACGCGGTGCAGCAGAACGTGAAGACCGGGCTCATGAAGCACGGCATGTACCTCGCCGAGATGACCGGTCCCGGCCGGGTCGGCATCCAGTCCATGTACGTCCACCACGGCTCTGAGTAGGAGACCGACATGTCGATGCCACCTGCTCAAGGCGCCTATACCTGCCCGTACTGCCGGATGGCCAGCGAGGGGGGAAACGGTACCTGCCCGCATTGCGGTGCACCGGTCGACGTCCGCCGACGCGTCTCGGATTCTGGATGGGTCGAGCAGCCCCCGATCCGCGACATGGCCCGCATCCGTTTCAGCCGCTCCACCTGCCAGATCAGCGGTACGTACGTGCCCGTGGCGGATATGGGGCTACATGACGACGACTGGGTCTACTTCTCCCACCACGTGCTTCTGCACACCGATCCCAGGGTCCGCCTCGACAACCTCCCCATGAGGGGCGGCTGGAAGCGGATGCGCGCGGGCCTGCCGCTGATCATGATGCGGGCGCAGGGGCCGGGCCACATCGCTTTCAGCGCCGACGAGCCCGGCGAGACCCTGGCCGTGCCGCTTCGCCCGGGGCAGGCCATCGACGTGGCTGAGCACCGCTTCCTGGTCGCGACGGGCAACGTCGGTTATGACTGGGCAAACTCCAATGTGTGGTTCACCACGGGGGACAGCGACGAGACGGAGTGGCACTACCCGGTCGGCCAGACAATGGACCGCTTCACGGCCGCAGGCAGCAATGGCCTCCTTCTGCTCCACGCCCCCGGCAACACCTTCATCCGCGACCTGGCACCGGGCGAACGGCTGCTGGTGCAGCCAGGCGGCCTGATCTGGAAGGACGAGTCGGTCACGATGTTCCTCCACTTCGAGTACCCCAGGGGCGCCTACTGGTTTAGCTCGGCCCGCTGGCAGGCCAAGTCGATCTGGCTGACCCTGCAGGGACCGGGCCGGGTAGCTGTCCAGTCGGTATTCGAACGTCCCGAGATGGTGGGAGCGGTGAAACAAAGCTCCGGCGCGACGACGCAGTACTGGTGACGCGGCACTGGTAGGGAGGCCGGTGGCGGCACCCGGCAGCAGGCCAGGATGAATCGTTTCGGCGTGGCGCGGGTCTAACGGGGTGATGGATGCGAAAGAAAGGACCGGACAGATGCGCAAGCCACGAGCCAGGACTGACGCAGGGCGAATTC
>DAIRVB010000663.1:0-2483 GCA_036803065.1 Streptosporangiaceae bacterium | reverse complement strand
TCGCCGCGCGCCAAGGCCCCGATGACCTGCGACGTGTACCCCTGGCGCCAGAAGATAGCGGGGGCCATGATCGTCGCGGGGGTCGGGCCGTCCACGATCAATGTGCCGCTCGGCGCGTCCGCGACCGCCACCCGCGCGGTCGTGATGTAGGAGTGCGCAGCGGTGGTCGTGGTGACCGACTCGAGCGACTGGAGCGACCAGAACGAACCGGTCAGGAAGGCGCCCAGCACCAGCAGGGTAACGGAGCGTACCGACCAGGCGGCGGCGCGCCATGTGGCGGCTCCCTCGGGTGCGGCCGGCCGGAGGAGGCGGTAGGCGCCCTGCTCCCCGGCCAGTGGCAGGAACGCCAGCCCCAGGCAGAGGGCGAGCACGGGGGTCGCGTCGGTCAGGTACCTGGTCTGCACGCCCATCAAGGTGGCGGACTGCGCGCCCAGCCGGCCGAGGGCGATAGGGATGATGTCCGCGGCGACAATCCAGCCGAGCAGGATCGCCCACGCCCGCCAGGCGCGCACCCGGTTCACGCAGCTCACCACCACGATGACCGCGGCCACCGCCCAGGACAGCTGCTGGAGCGCCGCAGGCGGGCTGGCCTGGGCGTAACCGACTGCCCACCACCGCCACGGGCCGCCGAGCGCCCCGGGCAGCAGGGAGGTCCCGATCAGGGTGGACGCGAAGCCCAGGAGATGCGAAGCCGAGCCTGGATCACCAGGCTGGGTGCTGGAGCCTGGCAGATCGAGAAAGTACACGATGCAGTATCCGGCCAGCAGCGCGCAATATCCAGCCCACGCTCGCCAGTACCTGGTCAGCGTGGTCACCAGCGCCGCCGCCCAGCGCCCCTCCACGAAGAACGCGGACGTCAGGGCGAGCAGCAGCAGCGGGACAATCGCCCCCTTGTCCGTCGCGGCCATGCCGACCAGCAGCCACCCGGCCGCGGCGACGGCGTGCCGCGGCCGGCCGCCGCGCAGGTAGCGCACATGCGCGTCCACCGCCATCAAGATGGCCAGTTCCAGCGGGAGAACCTCCAGGGCGACCGACCACCAGGCCACCCCGGCCAGTGACAGCGGGCTGAACAGGTACACAGCAAGCGGGATCAGGATGGCCGGCCGGTTCCCGAACAGCGTCCGCAGCAGGCGCAGCAGGGCGAAGCACGCGGCGGCCAGCAGCACCAGGATGACAACGCAGGTCAGCGGCCAGTTGTACAGGGAGACCCGGGCCAGCACCCAGGTGATGGCCAAGCCGAGCGGCATCAGATGGCCGGCGTCCACGAACATCAGGTACTTCCAGCGCAGCCCCCCGGCGAGAGCGTGGTCGAGATAGCTGTAGTCGTCCTGGCGGAAATAGGAGTGAGCGAGAAGGGCTGCCTTCCACCACAACTGAATCCCGATGAGCGTGACCGCAGCCAGGGTGACGCCGTGGGCGCGAAGCCAGTCGGCCGCGTCCCGTGGTTCCGGCCGGCCCTCCGGCCGGGAAAGCGCCCGCCAGGTCCGGGCCAGCATCAGTACCCCTTCCGCGTCAATCCCGCTGGAACAGCACCAGGTTGACATAGCGCTCGGTGGGCCGCGCGAGCCGTCCCAGCATTCCCCGCTCGGCCACGTGAATGTTCGCCCGCTGATGGGCGGCCAGGTCGAAGGTGCCCAGCGGGAGCCAGGATCGCCCAGGCATCACCTTCCCCTGGTAACCCCAGGTGGCGAGGGTGCCGACGACGTCCTCGATCCGCTGGTGGCGGGCTTCGAGTTCACAAAGGAGCAGCGGTGAGTCCCGCCTGATCGTCTGCTCCGCCCCGCGGAGCGCGGCCGCTTCGTGTCCTTCGATGTCCATCTTGATGAAGCGGACATCAGTGAGGCCAAGGCTGTCGATGGTTACCCGCCGGACCGTGATGGACCGCTCGCTCATGTGCTCAAGGGATGCCACGCCTTCCGCGCCACGCCCGCCGGCCGGCAGCCAGAGCTGCGCGGTGCCGTCCCGATCGGACGCCGCGGCCTCGACGACCTGGGTGGCGGGGAACGTGGCCCGCATCAGCCGGGCCAGCGCCGGGTTCGGCTCGATGGTCACCACCCGGTCGGCCAGGGCCAGCAGCCGGGCGGTCCACGGGCCGTACCACGCTCCCACGTCAACGGCCGTGCCGCCGCGCGGTGCCCAGGTCGCGATCCGGGCCAGCTCGACTTCGATCCGGGGATAGATCGTTCGCATGAACGCGGCGAAGGCCTGGTCGGGCACGGCCCGGGCGATGGCGGAACGGATGCCCGCTCCGGTGCTCATGTGCTGTCCCCCGCTCGCACCCCGGCTATGACCGTGTCGGCGAACCGGCGCAGCTTGGCGAACTTCTCTGGCAGCGGCTCGACATCAGGACCGGTCTCGTAGGGCCAGCGGAAACCGACGATCACGTCGGTCACCCCCTGCTCCTCCAGCCGGCGCACCCCGTCCACGCTGTAGGCGTCGAGGGAGATCACGTGTACTTCGAACGGGCGGCCTGCGGTGCCCTC
>DAIRVB010000662.1:0-2510 GCA_036803065.1 Streptosporangiaceae bacterium | reverse complement strand
GATTCCGTGAGGTCGGGGCACCGCAGGCGCGGCGGCTGCTGGAGACAGCGCTCGCCGTGACCGAAGCCGGCGCGGGTCCGGCGGTCAGCGACTCGTTCGCGTCCTACCACGCGTTTCTCAGGGCGAGGATCCGCACGCTCCCGCCCGCCGGGCTCTACCGGCCGGCCGGAGCAGCAGGGACCTCCGCGGCCCGCGGAGCGGCGCCCGCCGAGCTGCCGGTGGCGGGCACCGGATCCGGCTGGGCCGGTGCCACCGCCCGGCGGCACGCGTGGACCAGGGACCGCCGGGCCATGCTGGTGGCCGAGTTCCTCGCCTCCGACGAGGCCGAGGATCTCTCCGACACCAAGGCCGCCAGCCGCTGCGCGGACCACATCATCGATTACGGATGTGACCGGGACTTTGGCCGCCCGCTGCGGATGAGCCCGGCCAAGGTGGAGACCTTCCTGCTGGACTGGCTGCCGCGAAAGATCATGCTGTCCCCCGCCGAGCAGCACGCCATGCCGCATGTGCTCGCCTCCTGGGTGCGCTGGGGCGGCCGGCGGCACGCGGTCGCCGCCGAGGCGGTCGCCGAGACGCTGGATGCGGTGTTCGACTCGATGGGCACGTTTGCGCAGGTCTACCGCGATCCGACCGCGTTCGGACTGGACCCGCAGCTGGTAGCCAGGCTGCTGCCCGACGACGACCTGGAGGCACTGCCGCGGCGGGCGTTCGCCTTCCCAGTGCTCAGGGGACGGCACGACGGCATCGACCTGACCACGCTGGACCCCGCTCAGCAGGGGGACCGGCGCGCGCTGCTGGCGGCGGATCACAAGGAGGCGAGCGGGCGGCACACCGGTGAGTTGCACATCGACCGTCACCTGGCGCTCGCCGACCGGCTCTGGCGGGGCGACCCGCCCGAGCTGTGGGAGGCGGCGCAGCGCCTGCTCGACCGGGGCGAGGACAGCCACGCGGTGCTGCACACGCTCATGTACGTGATCAGGGACGCGGGTTCGGACGCGGACGCCTTGATCGCCGCGCTGCAGGACCTGCCCCCCGCGGAATTGCGCTGACCAGCTTCTGAGCGCCAGCTCCTCAGCGCGCCAGTTCGCGATCGGGCACTTCCTGATCACGGAGGGCGCGATCAGGCTGAGCAATTCAGGAGGGCCTGGCGTCTGCCTCCCCGCCCAGGTCGATGAACGCGCCGCGCAGGTCGGCGGCCGACACGGTGGTAAGGTCCGCCGCACTCGCGTCCTCGCCGAAAACCGCGACCCGCAGGTCCCTGGCCGCGCAGGCGCGCTCGAACAGCGACCGCGCGAAGCGCCCGTTGCCCAGTTCGTCGATGCGCCCCGCCGCGACGGCACGGCCGAAGAGTTCCTCCAGCACAGGCAGCGCGCCCGGTTCGAAGGTGTCCCCGGCCTGCTCGGCGATGACCCCGGCAATCCTGGCCAGCTCACCGGGCGTGTAGGTGGGGAAACCGATCCGCACGCCGAACCGGGAGGCGAGCCCCGGGTTGCTGTGCAGGAACCTGTCCATGTCCGCCGGGTATCCCGCGAGCACGATCACCAGCCGGTCGCGGTCGTCCTCCGCCCGTTTGAGCAGCGTTGCCACGGCTTCAGATCCGTACGCGTCGCCACCCGCGTAGCCCGCGTTGTAGAGCGAGTACGCCTCATCGATGAACAGCACCCCGCCCAGCGCCGAATCGATCAGCTTGCCCGTCTTGATCGCAGTCGAGCCGAGATGCTCACCCACCAGGTCAGCCCGGTGCGCTTCCACTACCTCGGGGCGGACCAGCAGCCCGAGCGCCGCGAAGATCCGGCCGAGGATCCTGGCCACGGTCGTCTTCCCGGTGCCCGGAGGGCCGGTGAACACGAAGTGCCGGGCCGGCGGCTGGCTGGCCAGCCCCTGCCGGTCCCGCAGCCGGGCCACCCGCAGTTGCGCGGTGATCTCGTGCACCTGCCGCTTGACCGGCTCCAGGCCGATCAGCTCATCGAGCTCGGCGAGCGCGCTTTCCAGGGTGGGCGCCTCGGTGTAGCCACGGAACCTGGCGGTGAGCTCGGCGCCGGCCCGCTCCAGGTCCGCCGCCTCCAGCGTCACCAGGTCGGTGGAAGTCGGCTCGGTCCCGGCCGCCATCACCCGGACGTCCCTGACGTGGCCGGCCTTTTCCAGCAGGCTGCGGACGAACCGCCCGTTGCCGAGCTCGTCGGCGAGCCTGCGGCGGCCGACGTCCTCCATCATCCGCCAGAGCGCGGGTCGGGCGTCGGGGTCGAGAATCTCGCCACGCTGTTCCGCCGACAGCTCGGCCAGCGCCATCAGCTCGGTGGGCGAGTAGCCAGGGAATTTCACCCTGAGCCCGAACCTGGAGTTCAGTCCTGGGTTACTGGCCAGGAAGGTTTCCATCTGCCGCTCGTACCCGGCGAGGATGATGACGAGCTCCTGGCGGTTGTCCTCGGCGCGCTTCAGCAGCGCCTGGACGGCCTCATTGCCGAACCGGTCGCCCTGCCCCTCCCCCCCCCTCGTTCACCAGGCTGTAC
>DAIRVB010000661.1:0-2512 GCA_036803065.1 Streptosporangiaceae bacterium | reverse complement strand
CCCATCCTGCCAGCCAGGTCAGGAGGGCAGGGCCCGGGTGAACCTGTCCGCGGCCTCGGCGTTGCTCATCGCGCCGGCATAGACCGCCATCAGCCGGTCGACTGTTCCGTTCCAGCCGAACCGGGAGGCGTGGGCCACGGCGCCCCGGGACAGCCGTTCCCGCAGTTCCGGGGCAACGATCAGGTCCCGGAGCACCCGCGCGTAGGCCGCCGGGTCGTGGCCTTCCACCAGCACGCCGGAAACGCCGTCCTGGACGGCCGTGCGCAGGCCGCCGACGGAGGCAGCGAGCACCGGCGTGCCGCATGCCTGGGCCTCCACCGCCACCAGGCCGAACGACTCGGAGTACGACGGCACCATGACCACCGTTGCGGCCCGGTACCAGTCGGCGAGTTCCGATTGCGGGCACGGCGGCTCGAGCCGGACCAGGTCAGCGATCCCCAGGGTGCGGGCCAGTTCGGTCAGGCCATCGGGGTCCGCACGCCCGGTCCCGCTCGGCCCGCCGACGAATGCCACGGTCAGCGTGCGGGCCAGCGCGGGATCCTCGCGGATCAGCAGGGCGGCGGCTCGCAGCACCACGTCGGGCGCCTTGAGTGGCTGCACCCGGCCCGCGAAGACCACGACCGGCTGATCGACGGGCAGGCCCAGCCTGCGCCGGGCTTCCGCGGCCGGCCCGGGCCTGAACACCGAGAGATCGACCCCAGGGTTCACCGTCCAGAGCTTCGCCGGGTCGGCCCCGTACAGGCCGATCAACTGACGGGCTTCCTCGTCGGTGTTCGCGACGAGCCGGTCCGCGGTCGCCACGACTTCTGCCTCGCCCCGGATCCTCATCTCGGGCTCGGCCGCGTCCCCCCAGGCCAGGGCCGCGTTCTTGACTCGTCCCAGGGTGTGCATGGACTGGACGAGCGGAACTCCCCACCGCTCCTTGGCCACGGCGCCCACCTGGCCGGACAACCAGTAATGCGCGTGCACGAGGTCATACCGGCCCGGGGCATAGGCCGCCTCGGTACGCAGCACCTCAAAGGTGAAATGGCAGAGCTGGGCCGGGAGGTCGGCCTTGTCGAGATCCTCGAACGGGCCCGCGGCCACATGCCGCACGAGTACTCCGGGGACAAGTTCGGCGATAGGCGGGGCATCACGCGACACTGCGCGGGTGAAAATCTCCACCTCGACTCCGCGGGCGGCGAGCCGTTTGGCTACCTCGACCACGTAGACGTTAAGGCCCCCGGCGTCCCCGGTGCCTGGTTGCTCAAGCGGAGAGGTATGGACGCTCAGGGTCGCGATCCGCCGGGGAGAGGGTTGGGGCACGGTCATGCACCTCCGCCTGATCAACCCCGCCGCGCTGCGGGGTGTTCCCGTTTGCCCATCGGTGTGCCAGCACTAGGCTCTTGTCCATGACGACGCTGGTGCTGCTGCGGCATGGCGAAAGTGAGTGGAACGCCGAGGGGCTCTTCACCGGCTGGGTGGACGTGGGCCTGTCGGAACGCGGCGCGAGCGAGGCCACGGGCGGCGGAGGGTTGCTGCGTGAGGCGGGCATCCAGCCCGATATCGTGCACACTTCCGTGCTGACCCGGGCGATCCAGACAGCCAACCTCGCGCTTGAGTCCGCGGGCCTGCTCTGGCTTCCGGTGCGCCGGTCCTGGCGGCTCAACGAGCGCCACTACGGCGCGCTGCAGGGCAAGAACAAGGCCCAGACCCGGGAGGAGTTCGGCGACGAGCAGTTCATGCTGTGGCGGCGCTCCTACGACACGCCGCCCCCGCCGCTGGCCGACGACGCACCGCTGTCGGCGGCCCATGACGCCAGGTACGCGCTCCTGCCCGAGGAACTCAGGCCGCGCACGGAGTGCCTCAAGGACGTCCTGGAACGGATGCTGCCGTACTGGCACGACGCGATTGTCCCGGATCTCGCCGCGGGCCGGACCGTGCTCGTGGTTGCGCACGGCAACTCGCTGCGCGCCCTGGTCAAGCACCTGGACGGCATCGGGGACGCGGACATCGCCGAGCTGAACATCCCGACCGGAATCCCGCTGCTCTATGACATCGGCCCGGATTTCCGGCCGGAGGTGCCGGGCGGCAGGTACCTTGATCCACAGGCAGCCGTAGCGGCGGCGGAGGCGGTCCGGGCGCAGGGACGCTGAGCCGCCTGCCGAGGGCCCAGATCGCGCCGGTTTAGCTAGCCGTGGCCCGTCTGACCTGGAAGTATACGGTTTCATCTGGGCAAACTAGTCGTGTCCGGGTGTTAACCGCTTTGTGAATACCTGGGAAATAGCGCCCTATATGGGCAGCTGCCCTCGCGCGCTCCGGGTGCTCGCCGCCTACCATCAAAGTGTGCATGTGCAGCTAGCGGCCGTCACTGCCGCACCGGTAAGCGTCCTCAGCCTCCTCGCGACGGGGGCCGCCTCGGCATGAAGATCCGCAAAACGGCGGTCAAGACGCAGTCCCCCTGCGCTGAGCGACGCCAGCCGGCCCGGCTCCCCGCGGGTATCGCGGCCGTCCTCTCCGTCCTCTCCTCATC
>DAIRVB010000660.1:0-2512 GCA_036803065.1 Streptosporangiaceae bacterium | reverse complement strand
GCCCTGGCTGAGACCCGCACGCTGCTCGGCGTGGTCCACCGGCCCGGCGACCAGGAGCCCGCGCTGGCTCCGCAACCCAGCCTGGCCGGAGTTGGCCAGCTCGTCGGTCAGGTCCGCCAGGCCGGCACCCCGGTGGAACTCCGGATCGACGGCCTGCCCCGGCCGCTGGCGGCCGGGGTGGAGCTCTCCGCTTACCGGATCATCCAGGAAGGCCTGACCAATACGATCAAGCACGCCGGGCCGTCAGCCACGGCGACCGTCCGGATGGTGTACGGCGAGGCCGACCTCGTCGTGGAGATCACCGACAACGGCCGCAGCACCGCGGATCCCAGCCCAGCCGGCTACGGCCTGACCGGCATGCGGGCGCGGGCCGCCGTCGTCGGCGGCGAGGTGACCGCCGGGCCGGACACGGCGGGCGGATTCAGGGTGCGGGCGCGCCTTCCCCTCACGGTGCCGGCCGGCTGAGATGACACGGGATGCGCGAGGCCCGCAACGCGAGAGGGCACCCATCCGCGTGGTGATCGCGGATGACCAGGCGCTGGTCCGCACCGGATTTCGGATGATCCTCGCCGAGGCCGATGATATCGAGGTCGTCGGTGAGGCGGCCGATGGCGGCGAGGCGGTCCAGGTCACCGCGGCGGCCCGGCCGGACGTGGTGCTCATGGATGTCCGCATGCCGGGCATGGACGGGATCGCGGCCACCCGCCGGATCAGGGCCGCAGCGGCCGATGCGGACGCCCCGCGAGTGCTCATCCTGACCACGTTCGACCTCGACGATTATGTGTTCTCCGGGCTGCGGGCCGGCGCGAGCGGCTTCGTGCTCAAGGACACCCTGGCCGCGGATCTGCTCTCCGCCGTCCGGGCGGTCGCGTCGGGTGAAGCCGTTGTCGCGCCGACCGCGACCCGCCGGCTCATCGAGCGCTTCGTCGGGGATATGCCGGCCGAGGGCCGCCCTGACAAGATCGTCTTCGACGTCCTGACCGAACGGGAGCGCGAGGTGCTCACGCTCGTCGCGCGCGGCCTGTCCAACGGAGACATCGCCACCCGGCTCTTTCTCAGCGAAGGCACGGTAAAGACGCACGTCAGCCGGGTGCTGGCCAAGCTCGGCCTGCGTGACCGCATCCAGGCGGTGATCCTCGCCTACGAGGCTGGCCTGATTCGTGTCGGCCATTCCGGATCGGGGTGAGAATGGGGAAATGATGGAACGCGCTCAGGACACGATCGACACCCCCGTCGGGCCCGTGTCGCTGACGTGCAGCGACGCCGGACTGGCCCGGGTCAGCTTCCGCGGTTCCCCGGCCGCCACGCCCGGCCCCGTGGCCCGGAGCGGCCTGCTCTCCGCCGCCTGCGAGCAGTTGGCCGAGTACTTCGCGGGGCAACGACGCGCCTTCGACCTGCCCATCGACTGGTCCGCGGCGTCGGGCCGGCAGCAGCAGGTCCTTTCGGTGCTCTTCGGCACGGTCGGCTACGGCGAGACGGTCACGTACGGGTCGCTCGCGCGCCGCGCTGAGCTGGGCGGCGGCGGCGGCCCGGACCTTCCGGCCCGGGCGGTGGGCACGATCATGGGGTCGAATCCGTGGCCGCTGATCGTGCCGTGTCACCGGGTCGTGGCCAGCGACGGGCTCGGCGGGTACAGCGGCGGTACCGGAATCGAGATCAAGCGGTGGCTGCTGATCTTCGAGGGCGCGCTGCCCGCCACGCTGGACTGGGACCCGGCCGGCGCCACCGGCACCTGACGGCGCCGCTATCAGCCAGTCACTGCCGGCCACCCTGGACTGGGATCCGGCCGGCGCCTAGCCGCCCCCATTCGCCTGGCGACGATCCAGGACGAACGTCGCATGCACCGATCAGCCACGCGCGGCGATGATTCCAGCGACTCCCGCGTGTCCATCGAGCGCGAACCGTGCCGCGCATTCCGCAGGAGGGCAGCCGGTTCATAGGTGGCTCTGATGGTCTGCCGAGGGGCCTGAGAACCCGGGCCCCAATTATGGGGGTGCCGGACATCAGGGCACCTGGAGAGTGGCTTTCGTCCCTGTTCCCCGGACTCGGGCAAGAGTTCAGTTTCCTGGGGAAAGGGGAGGCGCGTGACTGTGGATATGGCACCACAGGAGGAGGGCCTGCCAGTTCGGCGGGCTGCCCCGTCTCCGGCTCGCCGGTGGCTTGCGGTGGCCCTGGCCGGGATTGTATTCGCTGCGTTGGCGGTGACTGGATCGATCGGGGCCGCACGTTATGTTTCCACGTTCTGGCTTTACCGGGGCTTCCCGCCGCCCACCGTGCCGCACAGTGTCGTCAGCCACGGCCCGGCCGGCGACACGCAGGTGCCGGTGGCCCTGACCACGCTACAGAACATCACCGTGGCCAGCCCGGCGCTCGGCGGCTACCCGGACAAGGTGACTGTGGTCCTGCCTCCCGGGTATGCCAGCCATCATGGGCGGCGTTACCCCGTCCTTTACCTTCTGCACGGCTCCCCAGGGCTGGCAACGGGCTTCCTGACCATCGGTCAGGTCGATGC
>DAIRVB010000659.1:0-2515 GCA_036803065.1 Streptosporangiaceae bacterium | reverse complement strand
CATCGGGGACAGCGCCCGGTGATAGAAGGCGGCCCGTTGATCCTGCGGCCAAGCCCGGCAATCGGCCGGTGCCCGACCCAGAGATGCTACAGGTGGTCCTGGAGCCGTCCTCCGCCGAGGACGAGGCCCCTGACCGCGAACTCGCGGATCAGCCCGACGGCACATCGGCCGCCGACGGCACAGTCGTACCGGGCGACACGGCGGCCGCCGACGGCACGGTCGTACCCGAGGACGCGGCGGTCGCCGATGACACGGTCGTACTGGCCAGGACCGTCCTGCCACCGGCACCGCCCAGCCGGCCGCCGGGCGCGGTTCGTGCGGCCGAACTGCCGTCCTGGCCCCAGGTTCTGGCCACGACCCTCCGCCTGTGGGCGCAGCGCCGGCTGGCCCGCGCCCGCTGGCGCTGGATCATCGCGGTGGTCCTGGTCGCCATCGTGCTCGGTGCGGCCGCGATAACAGTCGCCCTGAGCAGGAATGCGCCTGGGCGGGGCGAGGCCGGTAACGGCGCGCTTGGCGCTGCCGCGTCCGCTCGCAGCCAGGCGGCGACCTGGGTCGCCCAGCAGGTGGCGGCGGACGCGATCGTGGCCTGCGACCCGGCGATGTGCTCGGTGCTGCAGGGCAAGGGAATCCCCGCCAGCCGCCTGCTCGTGCTGCAGTCCGGTAACGCCGATCCGCTCGGCAGCGAGGTGGTGATGGCCACGGCCGCCGTCCGGAGCCAGTTCGGGAGCCGTCTCGCCAGCGTGTACGCGCCCGAAGTACTGGTGAGCTTCGGCGCGGGGAGCGCCCGGATCGTGATCCGGGCCGTCGCGCCTGAGGGGGGTGCGGCCTACCGGGCCGCGCTGCACGCCGACGTGCAGGCCCGCATGGCAGTGGGCCAGCAGTTGCTGGCCAATTCCCGGCTGCACGCATCGGCCACCGCACGACGGCAGCTCGCCGCCGGTGAGGTCGATGCGCGGCTGCTCACCACGCTGGCCACGCTGGCCGCGCTGTACCCGATTGACGTCGCAGGTTTCGGTGGGCCGGGAGCGCATGCCAGCGCTGGCGTCCCGCTGCGCTCTGCGGACATATCAGGAGCTACCGGGGTGGCGAACGCGCGCAGCGCAGTCTCCCTCAGTTCCCTGAAAGGCTTCCTGCTCGCGCAGCGGGCACCTTACCTCCCCGCGGAAATGGACACCGTGCGGCTCGCCACCGGGCAAGCCGTCCTGCGCGTTGAATTCACCGCCCCGAGCCCCCTGGGGTTGCTCGGGACGGATGGCTGACCTAAAGGAGATTGCCATGTCACTGCGGCCCAAGGCCCCGCGCCTCCCGCGCTTGCGCCTCGCTGGTTCCCGCCTCAGCTTGCTGCTGGGCGTACTGGTGCTGTCGTCAGGCATGCTGGCGGGCGCCGCGTCCGCCGCGTCCGCGGCTCCGGCAGACTCGTCAGTGGGCTGGATCCGGCTGGCGCACCTGTCCCCGAACACGCCCGCGGTGGACGTCTACCTCTATTCCTACGGACATCCCAGCGCGATGACCGTGCTCAAGCACGTTGGTTACGGCGCGGTCTCCCCGTATATGAAGGTCGCGACCGGCGAGTACACCGTGGCCATGCGAGGCGCGGGCGCCGCGTCCGGGTCCGCCCCGGTGCTGTCCACCAACATCCAGGTGAAATCTGGTGGCGCGTACACGGTCGCGGGCATGGGGCCGGCGTCTGGGTTGCGGCTGCAGATCCTGACCGACCAGCTGACCACTCCGCCGGGGCAGGCTCTGGTCCGGGTGATCCAGGCATCCCTGCACGAGAACCAGGTCACGGTGATGGCGGACAGCAAAGTGCTGGCCCACGACCTCACCTTCTCGATGGTGAGTGCCTACGGGCAGACGTCCCCGGGCGCATTGACCGTTCATGCCTCCGGTGGAACGGAGCAGGTCACCAAGAAGGTCCAGCTCGCGGCAGGCACCATTCACACCCTCGTCGTCCTGGACGGCCCCAGCGGCCTGGCGATTGATGATCTGGAGGACGCGGCCGGAAGCACCGTCATACCCGAAGGCGGGGCGAGCACCGGACTGGGTGGCACCGCGCCCGGCCCGGCCCCGTCGCCGCTGCCCTGGGTGGCTGCCGTTGCCGCAGGCGGCCTGCTCACGCTGGGTGGCGCTGCCCGGCTGCGCCGGGTCAGGGGTGCGGCACGCCACGCACGGTGAGGTCAGGGGCGCCGGAGAGCCGGTCCAGGCCGTTTCCCGGGGGGCACGGCACAGTGCTGCCCCCCGGGCCAGTTTCGGTATCCTCTGAGGCTTCTGGGACGCTGGAGACTGACGAGGCCAGTGAGCTCACTGAGTCCACCGGGTCTACCTGGATCTTTGAGACATTCGGGATCTTTAAAACCACTGAGACCCCTCAGACTGACGGGGTTTCCCTGCCTTCCGGGGCTTCGGGGGTTTCCCTGCCTTCCGGGGCTTCCGGGGCTTCCGGGACTTCCGGGACTTCCGGGACTTCAGGGGCTTCCCTGCCTCCGGGGGCCTCCGGGGCCTCCGGGGCCTCTAG
>DAIRVB010000658.1:0-2516 GCA_036803065.1 Streptosporangiaceae bacterium | reverse complement strand
CGATCCGGAACTTGGCGTAAGGTCGCACGGGCGCTCCGGTCTCGGTGCTCGCTTGTCCGGCGGTCGCATAGCGCTGCCCGCGTGCGCCGGTCACTTCGGCCAGCACGCCGGCGGTCCCGGTGCTCTGGATCGCGTTCACCCGATCTTGCAGCGTGTCCTGTTTCGGTGTGCTCGCGCCCGCCGCCGGCATCGTGAATGCCAGGCCGGCCAGTGCGGTGGCGAGCGTGGTGGCCGCAGTTCGATAGGGGGTCGTGATCCGCATCGGCTGAAGACTCCTCCTGAATCGGTGGTCCACCGCGGTTGCGGTGCGATCACCACGCTAAGGAGAAGGCCAGCGGCCCCGCGAGGGAGCTAACCCGTCAATCCAGGGGGACGCGTGCCCCCCGGTCCGGGGTGGAGACCGCGACACCACCCGCGGTGTAGCGGCTGGTCGCGGCAGGTGAGGAGGATCAGGAGTTGAGGTAGGCGAGGACGGCGAGGACCCGGCGGTGCCCACTGTCGGTGGGGGGGAGGCCGAGTTTGCGGAAGATGTTTCCGATGTGCTTGTGCACGGCGCGTTCGGTGATGACCAGCATGGCGGCGATGGTGGTGTTGTCGCGGCCTTCTGCCATCAGGTGCAGTACTTCGCGTTCCCGGCTGGTGAGCGGATCCAGCGGCGCGCGGCGGGTCATCAGCTGGGACACCACCTCGGGGTCTAGGGCGGTGCCGCCGGCGGCCACCCGCTGCAATGCGTCGAGGAACTCATCGACCCGGCCGATGCGGTCCTTCAGCAGGTAGCCGACGCCGCGGGCGCCGGCGGCGAGCAGTTCTGCCGCGTAGGTCTGCTCGACGTACTGGGAGAGGACCAGCACGGGCAGGCCGGGGAGATGCTTGCGGGCCTCGATGGCCGCGCGCAGTCCCTCGTCCCGGTAACCCGGTGGGAGCCGGACGTCGATGACCGCGATGTCGGGGCCGTGCTTCAGCACGGCGGGGACAATCTGGGGTCCGCTGTCGGCGACCGCGACGACCTCGTGCCCGGCCGAGCTGACCAGCAGTACGAGCCCTTCGCGGAGTAGGGCATTGTCCTCGGCGATCACTATTCGCACGGGAGTTCCACCTCGATGGTTGTTCCGTGCCCGGCCGGGCTGTGGATGCGGGTACTGCCGTCCAGCGCCGCGACGCGGCGGCGGATGCCCAGCAGTCCGGTGCCCGTGGCCGGATCGGCGCCGCCGGCCCCGTTGTCCCTCACCATGATCAGCAGGTTGGGCTCGTGCCGGTGCACTGAGACCTCGGCGCGGGTCGCGCCGCTGTGCTTCGCGACATTGGTCAGTGCCTCCGCGGTGACGTAGTAGGCGGCGGCTTCCACGGCGGCTGGCAGCCGCGGCAGGTCACCCGGGATCCGCATGGCCACCGGGATGCGCTGGCCGCCGGCCAGGGCAGCGACGGCTCCGGCCAGGCCGCGGTCGGCGAGGATGGGCGGGTAGATGTTGCGGATGACGGTGCGGAGGTGGCCGAGGACGTCCTCGACGCCGTCCCTGGCGTCGTGCAGCAGTTTCAGCGCGGTCTGCGGCTCGTCAGCGAAGCTGCGTTCGGCCAGGCCGAGCCGGACCGCGATCGATATCAGGTGGGCCTGGGTGCCGTCGTGCAGATCGCGCTCGATGCGGCGCAGTTCCGCGGCGTGCGCCTCCAGCGCCCCGGCCCTGGACTCGGTGAGTTGCCGGACCCGTTGAGCCAGCTGCGCCCGGCGCGCTGAGCGCAGTAGTGTCTCGGCCGCCTGGAGCTGCCAGCGGGCCAGCCGGGGGACCAGCCACCACAGAACGGCCGCATCGACGGCGGCCTGCACGAAAGGCAGCGTCAGCGCCTGCGGCCAGCTGTTCAGCGGCACGAATGCTGACGTTGAGCCGCGTGGGACGGCCCACCACCACAGCGGCAGGGACAGCGAGAACACGATGGCGGGCCACAGCGCCACGGCGAGCGTCGCGGCGAGCACGCCGGGGAATCCGTCGGCGAGCATCCAGGTCAGGTCACGCCAGGTCGCAGGATCACCCAGGATGGTGCGGGCGCGCTGCGGCCATGAGCCTTCCGCGGGCCGGTAGGGCGGGAGAATCTCCCGGCCGGTGACCCGGCTGGCCCGGCGGCGTTCCATCCCAGCCAGCTCGCGCAGTGGCCGGACCATACCCGGCAGCCACGGCAGGCCGACGAAGGTCGCGCAGGCGAGCCAGGCGAACAGGGCGGGAAAGATGCCAAGCGCCGCGGGCCCCGCCGTGATCAGCCCGCGGACAAGCAGCATGGTCGCGCGGGCGCTGCGGCTGATGGCGGTTATCACTGTCCTCCCCGGCTCACCGTAGGCCGCCGCAGGCGGGAGGGCAGTGTGACCCGCGCCCCTCTTGCCGGTGTAGCGCGCTACACCGCAGATCCGCCCGCACGCGTCGCTATCATCCGCCAACCGGAAGCCTACGTTAGGTCACCGTAGTTTCCGGTGAAAGCGGGGGTGGTCAGGCGGCGGCTGGCGGCCGGGTGGTTGCGCTGCCCGGTAT
>DAIRVB010000657.1:0-2536 GCA_036803065.1 Streptosporangiaceae bacterium | reverse complement strand
CCGCCCGCACCGACTCCGGGCAAGGGACGTTAGGCCCAAGCAACGGCTCCGCGCCCCCTCATCGGCATGTGCGGTAACTGATGCCCGGTGTCCCGTCAGTTTGGGTTCCGGCGCTACCGGTCGACGAGTTGGCCAACGCTGCTAGATCGCGAGACCGCCATCGCCACACCGACCGCGTGATGCTTCCCGTTTGCTAGCAGATGATCTTGCGCTGTGCCGTGCATACGCCGCCCGGCAATCCGGGACCCGCTGGGCGTCAAACTGGTGACCTCTTGCAGATCACCAAGTACCGCGTCGCAACGGATGCGGCTGCTCACAGGTTACCGCAGGTCAGCGAGCTGTAGAAAGCTAGATCTGCCCCTCGATTGCCCCTCAGAAGCCGACGACTCACCGGCTCATTGTTCGAATTATGTTCTTGACCTGGGTGGAGCTATGGGGATTCGAACCCCAGACCTCTTGCATGCCATCGAAAACCCTCTAGGTTCACTGGCCTGCAGCGCGCCCAGTGGAGTCAGCGGCAGCGGCCGTCACGGCTCCGGCGGCGGCCTGCGGCGGTCAAAAAGCGTGGCCGGCTGCAGGATGCGGTCCCCGGCGAGCTCAGCCTCAGCGAACGGCCGCAGTCACGGGCATCCGGCCTGCCGGTCATGCTCGGTCCGTGACGCTCACTGCCGAGGGGTCGCATCCAGGCCGACGGTCAGATGACGGTCAGATGATCTTCCTGCCTGCCCGGCTGGGCAAGGAATGACCTCCTGAGCAGACGCTCCAGGCACCCGAAAGGGAATTCGAACCCCACGCCTTTTGCGTACATTCTGGTCACCTGGAGGCTGACCTCGTCCGGGACCACGTCGCGGCGAGCGTGGCGGCGCGAACAGCCGCCCGCCACCGAACAGGACAGCGGGGACACCGCTTCCGCAGAGGCCGCCCGCGTGCTCGAGCCCGGCGCCGGTGCCATCTTCCGCGCCGTGACTAAGGCCAGCGCCGCCAGATAGGGACGAAACACCCCTTGGCCCATCAGAACATTTCGGCGCTGCCCGGGTGACCCGGCCGGCCCTGCCCAGATACGCAGCCGCGGGAAGCATGCGGCTGCTGTCAATGTCCAGCATCATCGGCGGATCATCCCGGGGAGAGCGGGCGATTTACCGGGTGCCCATTATCCCCACGGCCGCAGGCGCATGGCATTACCTGCCAAGCGGCGCCCCCATTCCCGGGGACGTGCCAGCCGCCCCACTGGGCAAGATCGTTCCGGAACGACAGGGGGCCCACGACGCGAAACGCCGCTGGTCCCGCTACTGGCGACCGGGTGATCCCATGCTCATGGCGGCAACCCCGCAACCTGGTCCCATGCCGCTGACGGATGACAGGCCACGGCGAGAGCGGCGAATGTACCAGGTACGTGGCACCGGCATCGAGCAGCCCGGGAACAGGCCGCGGGGTGCCAGCGCGCACCAGGAGCCTTGACTGGCGCGTCACCGGGAGCGTCACGGTTCGGCGGGCAAGTCTCTTCCCGGGGCCTTTGTGGTGTCCTGTGCGCCGGATGTCATGCGACGCGGCGGATCGTCTCGCCGAAGTCGGCGATCACTTTCAGCTCGCCGCCCAGGGCACGGACGTAGTCGGCCAGGGTGGCCAGTTCCGCGACCTGACCCGCCTCGATCGCGGAGACCCGCTGCTGGGTGACACCCATGGCCGCGGCGACTTCGGCCTGGGTCAGGCCCTCGGCCTGGCGCATCTGGGCCAGGCCCGCTGCGCGCATCCGCGCGGTGCGCGCAGCCCGGTCGGCCTCCAGGACCGGGCGGTCGTCAGGGTGCACGAACTCCTGGAGGAACTCCTCGCGGGTGTAGGTGTGGAACTCGGAGTCTGTCATGACTGCCCCCTCGCCTTCAGGTAGCGTTCGTAGGCCTGTTCAGCCCGCGAGATCGCCGTGTCGTACCACTGTTTCCACTGCCCGGACTTGTCACCGGCAATTAGAAGCAGCGCGTTGCGGGACGAGTCGAAGACGAACAGGATCCGCACTTCGCTGTTGCCAGACGATCCCGGGCGTAGTTCCTTGAGGTTGTGCAGGGACGAGCCGGTGATCCGGTCCACCAGCGGCCGCCCCAGGCCTGGTCCCTCGTCCAGCAACTGGTCGATAGCCTGGGCGACCAGCCGCCGGGTCACCGGATCGCCCCCGCGCAGGGCGTGCAGCCAGTCGCGTACCTGCGTTGTCATCACCAACTCGAAGGCCACGCAGGCTCCCATCCCGGCCGATCGCCCACAACAGCACTATTGTAGCCGGGCCGGGCTTGGCTCGCGACTACACAGACACGTGACATGCAGACCTGGATCAGCAAGCTGGCCAAAGCGTGCCAGCACTGCGCCCAGGGCAAAACGCCGCACGACCCGGATGCCGTGGGCGCCGAAACCCTCATCCACGCCACGCGACCATGCGATATTCGTTGATCAGGCCACCAACGCGAGCCTGTCTTCGAACGCGGTGCTGCTCAAGTTCGGCCGGTTCGGGTAGCGGTTTCAGCGGCGCGGCGCCGTGCAGGGGGGCGGC
>DAIRVB010000656.1:0-2558 GCA_036803065.1 Streptosporangiaceae bacterium | reverse complement strand
CGCGTAGGCGGTCATCCTGGGCGGGGGCGGCGGTCACCGGGCTGTCGACCAGTCCAACGGGTGGCTCCCCCCTGGTGCGGCGAGGTCATCCTGATTCACGAACTGCGTGCCCTTCCGGTTCACTGATGCGGCCTCCGCCGAGGCGGCCCCCTTAAGGGATCGTCGCACGAGGGCGTCCGCTCGGGCAAGGAAGCGGCCACATGGACAGCCAGCGACCGACGCGGTCACCTTCCGGCAGCACGAGCCCACATCAGCTGTCCACCCTGTGATTCACTGCCATCCACCGCTGGCTCAGCCATCAAAATGGCTGCGGCGCACAATCCATTCGGCAATAGGCACAGAAAGTTAACGGAGAGGTAGATGACCCAGCCCGCGAGCGGCCAAGACGAGCCGGATCTCTGGTTCACCCTGGAACATCGGCCGGGGCCCGCGTGGCGGTACGACCTACCGGAGTTCGAGCAGGACTACACCGAGCATTTCGCATTCATCGGCCTGCTGCGGCAGCGCGGGCTACTGGTCGGCGGTGGCCCGCGCCCGGATCAGCCCGGGCACGGAATGATCATTATCCGCGGGGTGGACGCGGCCGAGGCGGAGTACCTCGCCACCAGGGTGGACATGAGCACCGTGCACGGACTGCTCGAAGTGACCGTGCGTCCCTGGCGGGTAGTCATCCAGTGAATGCCAGCCCCAGTCTTCACGCGTGCGACCACAATCGCGCATGCTTCGCCCGTTGTGGATGACCTAACGCGTGAAGAGCGGGGGCAGCAAGATCGGCTAGCCGGCCTGGCGGAGTTCGGGACGGGGCCGATCGGGCCGGCGGGTGCTCCGGACGCTGCCGCCGCGCGAGGCACCGTCGCGCGGGGTGCCCTCGTGCCTGACACCGTCGCGCTGCGCACCGCCACGCGGGGGACCACCGCGCGAGGCACCACCGGCGCGCGAGGCACCACCGCCGCGCGAGGTACCACCGCCGCGCGAGTTGCCGCCACGGGAGCTGCGGCCACCTGAGGAGCGGGCGGCGCGGTCGGCCGCGGCTGGCCGGGTCTCCGCCGGCGGCGGCGGAGGCACCGGAATGCCCGACGTTGCGATCTCGCGGACGGCGTCGTGGCCGGACTGCACCCTATGGCTGGTGGGAGTGACCCCGGCGGCGTCGTGCATTCGCGCCACCTCACGGACCTGCCCCGGATCGACCAGCGCCAGCACCGTGCCTGATGCGCCCGCGCGGGCGGTCCGGCCGGAGCGGTGCAGGTAGTCCTTGTGATCGTTCGGCGGATCGAAATGCACGACCAGGCCCACGTCATCGATATGCAGGCCGCGCGCCGCGACGTCGGTCGCCACCAGGACCCGGGGATGGCCGATGGTGAAGGCGCCCAGGGCACGCTGCCGCTGGTTCTGGTTCAGGTTGCCGTGGATCGCGGCGGCCGGGACACCGGCCCGGGTCAGCTGCTTGGCGAGCCGGGCGGCGCCGTGCTTGGTGCGCACGAAGAACAGGGTCCGGTCGGGACGCGCGGCGATCTCGGCCGCGATGGTCACCTTGTCCTCGGCCGGCATGATGAACACGCGGTGATCCGCTGCGACACCCTCTTCGGCGGTGGCGGCCACCGCGTGCAGCGCGGGGTCCTTCAGGTACCCGGTCACCAGGCGGTCCACGTCACGGTCCAGCGTGGCAGAGAACAGCATCCGCTGACCGTTGGACGGCGTCTCGTCGAGGATGCGGCTGACGGCGGGCAGGAAGCCGAGGTCGGCCATGTGGTCCGCCTCGTCAATCACGGTGATCTCGATCTGAGCCAGGGTGCAGGCATGACGGTCGAGCAGGTCGATCAGCCGGCCCGGCGTGGCGACCACGATGTCAACACCGCGGCGGAGCCTGTCGATCTGCCTGCCCAGCGGTGCGCCCCCGTAGACCGTGGTGACGGTCACGCCGATCGACTGGCCGAGCGGCGCCAGCACGTCGGCGACCTGCTGGGCGAGCTCCCGGGTGGGGACCAGCACGAGCCCGCGCGGGGCCTTCTCCCGCCTCGGGCCGCCGGCCCCGGCCAGCCGGGACAGCATGGGCAGGCCGAACGCGAGGGTCTTGCCGGATCCGGTCTGCGCGCGGCCGAGCACGTC
Source organism: Streptosporangiaceae bacterium (assembly GCA_036803065.1). Lineage (GTDB taxonomy): Bacteria > Actinomycetota > Actinomycetes > Streptosporangiales > Streptosporangiaceae > JAWWPY01. Next base: position 452 of record DAIRVB010000656.1, on the reverse strand, counting down.
CCGGCCAGCCAGCGCGTCCGGCAGCGCCCGGGCCTGGATGGCGAACGGCGCATCAATCCCGCGCTGGGCGAGCGCCTCGACCAAGGGGCCCGGGATGCCAAGCTCCCGGAAAGTAGTTTCGGCCGGGGCCGGTGCGCTGAGCGCGGCCGTCAGCGCCTGGTCCAGGGCGGAACGGACAACGGCCGGGCGGGCGGCGGAGCGCTTCGGGCTGCCGCGGCCGGCCTGGCTGCGGCGCCCGGGAGCGTTCCTCCGGCCAGCGCTGGGACCGCCGTATCCTCGGCGGGCCGGGTCGCGGCGGGTTGCGTTCTGCGGCAAGGGTGAACTCCATCCGTGCTTCGTGGGCCGCGTCGTGATGGGAGGCGTCGACGACAGCGGCGAACTGGAACTCACCGAGAAGCGGACTGCTCACACATGCGACCGCGCGGGCTTCTCGCCCGCGGGAGTGGCGGCAA
>DAIRVB010000655.1:0-2573 GCA_036803065.1 Streptosporangiaceae bacterium | reverse complement strand
CACCCCGTGCTAGTTCCGTGTCGGCATCGTCGAGGCGGCGCATGGTGTCGGCATCGCGCAGGATGGCTAGGGTCTCCTCCAGCCGTTCGAGGTCCTCAATGGCCAGCAAAACGGCAGACGGGCGCCCGTGCACGGTCACGGTGACTCGCTCGTGCTGGTCATGAACGCGACCCACGAGTTCGGAGAGGTGAGTCTTGACCTCTTCCAGGGGCAGTGTCGTCATGGTCAAAGGTAGGACGAAAATGCTGTCGTGCGTCAATACGGCCGCTTGAGCCCCAGCCCGACCGTGCGGGCATGCTCCCCCCGATCGCTACCGGGCTGGGGGTGCGGCGGATGGCAGACCGCCTGCAGGTATTCCCGGTGAAGCGCCCGCAAGCATTCGGTGGTCAGGTGGATTGTGCGCAGGTATTCGTCGATCAGATCCAGGTCGCGGCCGTGGTCGTCGCACCTCCCGCCGGACGCTGCGGGTCCGCAGTCAGGACACGGCGCGTCGACGCGTGCCCGCCGGTAAGCGACCGCGTCTTCGAACGCTTGCAGTCGCTGGAACCAGCCTCCCTGAACGGCACCGAAGTGGCTTAGTGCGCGCAGATGATTAATCCGTAGCTTCGTGTTGTGGCTGTCATTGTTGTGGTATGCGAGTTGCGGAGGGGTTCGAGGAGTCGCTGGCGGCGAAGCTCGAGGTGCTGTTTCCGCACCTGGATGAACGTCAGCGGCGCCTGCTGCTGGGGGCCGAGGCGCGGGCGCTGGGTCATGGCGGGATCCGGCTGGTGGCGCGGGCGGCCGGGGTCCGGGAGGCGACGGTGGCGCTGGGCGCGGCCGAGCTGGACTCCGGCGCGGAGCCGCTGGGCCGGGCGCGGCGGCCAGGCGGGGGCCGCAAGCGGGTGGCTGACACGGACCCGGGGCTGCGGCCGGCGCTGCTGGCCCTGGTCGATCCGGGCAGCCGGGGTGATCCGATGTCGCCGCTGCGGTGGACGACCAAGTCGACCCGCAAGCTGGCCGCCGAGCTGACCCGGCAGGGGCACCGGGTATCGGCGGACACCGTCGCTGACGTGCTGCGGGAGGAGGGCTTCAGCCTGCAGGGCAACGCCAAGACCGTCGAGGGCCGCCAGCATCCGGACCGCGATGCGCAGTTCCGGTACATCAATGAGCAGGTCAGGGGACACCTTGCCGCCGGGGAGCCGGTGATCAGCGTCGATGCCAAGAAGAAGGAGAAGGTCGGCAACTTCGCGAATAGCGGAGCGGAGTGGGAGCCCGGGGGCTGTCCGGTCCGGGTGCGCGACCATGACTTCCCCGACGAGGAAACCGGCAAGGCCATCCCGTACGGGGTGTATGACGTGGCCGCGAACGCCGGCTGGGTGAGCGTGGGCACCGACGGCGACACCGCGGCGTTCGCGGTCGAGTCGATCCGCCGCTGGTGGCAGGCAGCGGGCGGGCCCGGCTACCCCGGCGCGGCCCGGCTGCTGATCACCGCCGATGCCGGCGGATCCAACGGATACCGGACCCGGGCATGGAAGACCGGGCTGGCGGCTCTGGCCGCCGGGACCGGGCTGGACATCACGGTGTGCCATTTCCCGCCAGGCACCTCCAAGTGGAACAAGATCGAGCACCGGCTGTTCTCCGCGATCTCGATGAACTGGCGCGGCAGGCCGCTGACCAGCCACGAAGTCATAGTGGAGACCATCGCCGCGACCACCACCCGCACCGGCCTCACCGTGCAAGCCGAACTCGACACCGGCTTATACCCGACCGGAGTCAAGGTCAGCGACCAGCAGATGGCCGCCCTGCCGATCACCCGCCACCATTTTCATCACGACTGGAACTACACCCTGCACCCGCACCCGGGCCAGACCCGCGGCCCGGCGGAACCGGGGCCGCGGGCCCCCAGCGGATGGGACCGCACCACACTGGCCTGCCCCGCGATGACCGGGCTGCCCCGCAAAGCCCTGGACGACCTGGCTGCCGCGCTGGCAGGCCCGTGGAACGCACAGCAGGAGCAGGACCGGCGCCAGCGGCGGGGCAGCGACCGGCAGCGGGCACCCGGAGCCGGCCCCCCTCCCCGGCTGACGCTCGCCGACCGGATCCTGGCCACCCTCCTCCACCTGCACCTGTCCCTGTCCTGCCCGCTGCTGGCCCAGCTGCTCGGCGTCAACCGGACCACCATCAGCCGGGCGATCCGCGGCACCCTGCCGCTGCTGAACCAGCACGCATCTGCCATCCCCGAGCCGGCAACCACCCGGATCCGCACCCTGTCAGACCTCCACGCCTACGCCGCCAGGGCCGCGACCCCGGCGCAAGAGATCAAACCAGCGTGTTAATCATCTGCGCGCACTAACGAGTTGGTGCGCGATAGCCCGTAGAGCGCGCGGGGAGTGAATGCCTCACTGCTTCTGACCGCGGTCATCGGGGCTGTGTGAGCCCGTTTCATGGGCGGTCACGATCGCGTCCAGGAGGCCGGGAAAACGCGTTTCGAGGTCTTCGTCGCGGAGTGCGGTCCACCGGCGGTTGCCGTCCTCCCGCTGGCGGATGACTCCGGCCTCGCGTAGTACGCGGAAGTGGTGGGTGAGTGTGGAGGG
>DAIRVB010000654.1:0-2576 GCA_036803065.1 Streptosporangiaceae bacterium | reverse complement strand
TTCCGGCGTGCATGCCCGCGGATGTGGGATTGCCGAGGAACCACAGTGCCGAGCCCGTGAACGCGGGGCTGGCTGTCATCATCGGCATCCATGAGGCTGTGGCACCGCTGGCGGTGACGACGAGGCCGTGCGAGGTGCCGGGGTCGGCGTTGATGACTTCGATGCTGACGTGGGCGCCGGCCTTCACGACGATGGCGGGGTTGGTCATGCCGGCGATGCGGAAGGTCTCATCCCGGCCGCCGGGAGGGCTGGCGAGAACAGTGAGCCGGACGTTTGTGCCGGAGAAGGTGATCGTGTGCTGGGCGCGGCTGGCGGTGGCGCCGGCCGGGATCTGGCTGCCGAGCCGGGCCGCCTGGGCTGGGCTGACCCGGGGGCCGGGGGCATTCGCGAACAGCGTGCCCATGATCTTGCCGGGGTCACGGGAGCTGCCTGTCATGAAGCCTGGCAGGGCGTGGCCCTGCATCCAGGCCGGTGCGGCAAGCCCGCCCATCATCCACCGGTAGCCAGTGGCGCCCATCATCCAGCCGCGGGACGCCGTACCGCCCATCATGCCGGACGAACCGGAATCAAGCCGTCCCATCATCGACCGGTAGTACGAATACGCGGAACTGCTGTGCGTGCTGGACGCGGCGGGCGCCTGCGGGGTGGACCCGCAGGCGGCGATGGCCCCGAGGCCTGCCGCGGTGAAGGCGGCGCTGCCGATCACCGCGGCAAGGCGGGTGCGCTTCATTGAGATCCTCCATTTGGTGTGATGCTGCTGGCATGTGGTCAGGCACTGCGCCGGGCCGCTCAGGCTGGCCGCCCTGCAGGCTCTGCGGGGAGTGCCTGGTCCGGTGTCCTGGGCAGGGGTACGACGGGGACCGGGCTGGCTGCCGGCCCGGGGGTGAGGGCCGGGTGGCCAGGACGGGCTGCTCCTGGACGGGGCGGCCGACCTCGGCGACCTTCCGCCACCACGAGATCTTCTGCTCGAGGTAGTAGTCCACGCTGTAACGGGCCGGGCCGGTGTAGGCCCATCAGTGCCAGCAGGCCGATGAAGAACACGGCGTAGATGACCGCGGTGCCGATGTCAGCGGCGCCGGAGGTGTACGGGCCGCCGAACCCTTCGGCCGTCGCCCAGATCATCACGCTGAAGGCAATGGCGGAGATGTATGTGGGCTTGCGGGCGAACCCCAGGATCACCGGGACGGCAATGAGCGTCTCAACGACTGCCACGAAGTAGGCGAAGAATACCGCCCGGGGGGCCGTATGGCACCTCCTGGCATGACTGACGGCACTCTCCCCAGGGGCAGTACGCGAGGACGCTGGGGGCAGCGGCCCGGCACAGCCCGGGCCCGGGGGAGATGGCAGCGATGATGTTCGGGTACGGAGGAGGAGGCGGCTGGCCTGTCTGGGAGGTTGCCCTCATGTGGATCGGGATGATCGCGTTCCTGGGCCTGCTGATCTGGGCCGGGTACGCCCTCGTCGCCGGTTCCTCCCGGCGCCGCGGCGGCGAACCAGGCCAGGGCACTGGCAGCCCGCGCGGGATCCTGGACGAGCGACTGGCCCGCGGCGAGATCGACACGGCGGAGTACCAGAGGCTGCTCCGCATGATCGCCGCGGGCGGCGACCATGCCCCGGCTGGCACACGAAGCGAGCGATGACGGTCACCACCGCGAGCGGCCGGGGCCCTTGTCCTCGTGTGGTCGGCTAAGTCAGCGGCACCATTGAGGCCGCATATGCCCCGTGCCCCTGGTCTGGGTTCCTGGCCATGCGGGGTTGCCATGTGGCTCAGCCGCGGTGCCACGCTCGTCGGCGCCGATGTCGCGCTACCCTAGGGGGGTATGGTGGGCGAGCGGTGGCGGGTTCAGCGGAGAAATGCGAACATGGCCTGCTGCGCGGTTTGAACGGAGGCGGTTCAGGGTCATGAGGGTGCTGGATGCCGTGGGTCATGCCCTGGCGATCAGCGGATCGATGACCTGGGAGATCCTCTGGGCACTGATCCTCGGGTTCGCCCTGTCGGCGGTGGTGCAGGCGGTGGTGCGCCGCGCCACGATCATCCGGCTGCTGGGGGATGACCGGCCCAGGACGCTGGCCCTCGCGACCGGTTTCGGCGCAGCGTCATCGTCGTGCTCGTACGCGGCGGTGGCCCTGGCCCGATCCCTGTTCCGCAAGGGAGCCAGCTTCACCGCCGCGATGACCTTCGAGATCGCCTCCACCAATCTGGTCGTCGAGCTCGGCGTCATCCTGGCCCTCCTCATCGGCTGGCAGTTCACCCTCGCGGAGTTCATCGGCGGCCCGATCATGATCATCCTGCTGGCGCTGCTGTTCCGGCTCTTCCTGCGCCAGCGCCTCCTCGACGCCGCCGCAGCCCAGTCCGCCAAGGGCCTGGCCGGATCCATGGAAGGGCACGCCGCGATGGACATGGCCATCCAGGGCGACGGGAGCCTGTGGCAGCGGCTCCGCTCTCGGCGGGCATTCACCTCGGTGTCGCACATCTTCGTGATGGAATGGGCGGCGGTCATCCGCGACATCGTGCTCGGCCTGCTGATTGCCGGGGCGGTCGCCGCCTGGGTCCCGGACAGCTTCTGGGGCCACCT
>DAIRVB010000653.1:0-2580 GCA_036803065.1 Streptosporangiaceae bacterium | reverse complement strand
CCGGCTAGCCCGCCGCCCACCCCGGGTGACATGCCTCCCAGCTAATCGCCCCGGCAGCCGGTGCGGGCTTACCGGCAGGCGTACTGGGCCGCCGTTGCGGCCGGGCCGGTCGCCGAGCCCGCCCCGGTGGATGCCGAGGTCCCGGTCACGGCGGTGCCGTTGGACCCGAGAATGATCCTGATTTTCGCCAGGCCGCTCACCTGGCGGAGCACGGCACCCGGCATGACGTGCTGCACGAGCTGGGCTGCGGCCAGATGCCCAGGCGGGTATTCGATGAGGGTCCGCGTGATGTTCTGGTTGGACCAGGTGAGACCGGCGGTCACCGGGAAGCCGAGCTGGGTCAGGCTGGCGCCCGTGCCGGCCGACAGCCCGCCGATCATGGTCCCGTTGTAGACCTCGAGCGGCACCTGGCTGTGCTGCAGGCCGCCGGGGTTCTTCCCATGCGCCGTGGCGGCCGCCGTGACCGCCGGTTTGTCGTTCTTCAGCCTCGTGAACAGCGCACCGGAGGCCGTTGCGTCCCACAGCACCGCGGACTGGCCGGTAGAGGTCAGGTAGTTGGTGCTGGCCAGCGGGACGGTCATGAAGGTGACGTTCCTGGATGAGATACCGCGCAACTGGTCGGCGAGTGCCGTGACATTCAGGTTCTGGTCAACCTTGACCGCGGCGACGGCGGCCTGCAGGAACCTGCTCAGCTTGAGCGGGTCGGCCAGCGTGCCGGAACTGATCGCCTCGCTGAGCAGCGAGGCCACAAGGCGCTGCTGATCCTGGATCCTGGCCAGGTCAGACAGGGCGAAGGAGTGCCGGTCCCGCGCGTATTCCAGTGCGGTCAGGCCGTTCACGTGATGCACGCCCGCGGTCAGGTCGAGGCCGCTGTACGAGTCGTTCACGGAGTAGGGCAGGCAGAGGTTCACGCCACCGAGGGCGTCAATGACCTTGACGAAGCCGAGGAAGTTGACCTGGATGAAGTCGTTGACGGTCAGCCCGGTGCTGCTTTCCACCGTCTTCACCATCAGCTGCGGGCCACCCAGGCCGAAGGCCGCGTTGATCTTGTTCATGCCCTGCCCGGGGATTTGCACCCACGAATCCCGCGGCAGGCTGACGACCGTCACCTGGCTGCGGTCGGCGGACACGTGGATCAGCATCATCGTGTCGGAGTTGCTGCTCACATCGTGCCCGACGTGCAGTTCCTGCTGTTGCTGGGGGGTGAGGCCACTGCGCAGGTCAACCCCGGCCAGCAGGATGTTGAGCGGGCCGCCCGACGGCGTGCCCGCGGTTCCCGCATTCACCCGCCCGATGGTGTCGTTGACATAGCTGGTGAGCCCCCACGCGCTCCCGGCGAACAGCAGCACCAACGCCGACATTGCGCCACTCACGGTAAGGAGCACGCGGCGGCGGCGGGCTTTCTTGCCCGCATTGATGCGGCCCATCGCCCTCTGCTCGGCCGTGGGCACCCGGCGCCGATCCGGGACGGCGGGGCGGGGGGGAGGAGGGTAATAGCCGGGCCTGGGTGCGGGAGCGTCCGGCCGGTCACCCGGCGGCTGACCCGGTCCAGGCCACGGGCGATCGCGCCCGCCGGGCCCTCGCGGCCCATTCAATGATCCGTCCTGACCGTCTGTCATCGGCCTCCCCCGAGATGCCGGCTGGCAGTAGGCTAACGCGGCTTCCGGGCAAAGAGGGCTAACCTGGCCGGCGAGCCCGGGCTCTCATCTGCCGTGCGGCGGGCCTGGTCTGGGCGGCGGTCAGGCAGGCGGCCTGGGCGGCGGCCAGCCTGGCGGCGGCTCCCAGCCGGCGCGGCGGCTGTCATTCCGGCGGCGGCTGTCATTCCGGCGGCGGCGGTCAGGCGGGCGGCTCTGGATCCCGGGCAGGCCCAGGATCCGTTCGCCGATGATGTTGAGCTGGATGTCGGTGGTCCCCCCGCCGATGGTGAGTGCCCTCGTGAAGAGGGTGGCCCGGGCCCAGGGGGAACTGGCCAGCGCGCCGTCCGCCCCCTGCATGGCCCAGCACGCCTCCGCGACCTGCTGCGCATGCCGCATTCCGAGCAGCTTGCGCACGCTGCCCGTGGCACCTGGTTCGGTCCCAGACAGCTGCTTGAGAGTGACCCGGACGCCGAGCAGGTCGATCGCGTGTCCCTCGCTGACCAGCCTCCCGGCCTGTTCGAGCAGGGACTGCCCGGGTTCCTTACCGAGGCCCCGCACACTGTCGAGGAGCTCGGGAACACCGCAGCCGAATGTCCAGGACGCCGACAGCGATACCCGCTCGTTGGCCAGTGTGGTCCGCGCCACCCGCCAGCCGCCGTTGACCTCGCCGACCACATGGTGGTCGGGCACGATCACGCCATCGAGGAAGACCTCGTTGAACATCGCGTCGCCGGTCATCTCGCGCAGCGGCCGCACGGATACGCCGGGCGCGCTCATGTCCACCAGGAAGTACGTAATCCCCTCGTGTTTCGGTGCCGCCGGATCGCTGCGGGCCACGCAGATGGCCCAGGCGGCCTGCTTGGCGAGGGAGGTCCAGATCTTCTGCCCGGTCAGCCGCCAGCCCCCACCCCCCGCCCGCCTCCCCGTTCCCCCTTCACTATCC
>DAIRVB010000652.1:0-2588 GCA_036803065.1 Streptosporangiaceae bacterium | reverse complement strand
CGCTGGGAGCCTGACTGCGCCCGGCTCGCTTCGTCATGCTGTGGGATATGCCTCACGATGACAGGGGCCGCGGACCGCGCTGCGACAGTTTACTGCCGGGTAACTTAGAAGGTATGACGCGAAGGGGAACGAGTGGCGTGACCCGGGTGCCGCACCGGCGGCACCCGGCCCGCCCGAGGGCCGATCAGGCACCCCTGGCCGAAGCGCGCCCGGCCCCAGCCCCCGCGGGTGAACTTCGTTCCCGGGGCCGCCCGGCCGGCAGCCGGGCGTTTCCCGGCGGTGCCGCCGGGGCCGCCTTGGTGGCACCGAAGCCACGGCTGCGCGGATGGATACATGCGGTCGCAGCGCCAATCGCGCTGGCCGCCGGCGTCGTCCTCACGGTCCGCGCGCCGACAGCGGCCGCCGCGGTGGCGGCAGGCATCTTTGTGACCACCGCGATCGCGCTGTTCACCGTCAGCGCGATCTACCATCTGGGAGCGTGGTCACCGCCGGTGCGGGTGATCCTGCGCAGGATCGATCACGCCAACATCTTCTTCCTCATCGCCGGCACCTACACCCCGCTCGCCGTGCTGGCCCTGCACGGCGGCACCCGCCTCGCCATCCTCTGCGTGGCCTGGGGCGGCGCGACACTCGGAGTGGTATTCCGGGTGGCGTTGACCACCGTGCCGCGGTGGGTGTACGTCCCCGTGTACCTGGGCATCGGGTGGGCGGCGCTGTTCGTCTTGCCGCAGTTGCTGTCCGGCGCCGGGCTGGCTGCCCTGGTCTTTGTCGCGGTCGGCGGGGTGCTCTACACCCTGGGCGGCGTTGCCTACGGGCTCAAGCGACCGGACCCGTGGCCCCGGTGGTTCGGGTTCCATGAGGTCTTTCACGCTTGCACCGTCGCGGCGTTCGCCTGCCAGTACATCGCCGTCTCGCTGGTGGTCTACCGGGGAGCCTGACGCCGGGCATGACCAGAGCGGCGAGGTCGCGTGCCGCCGCAGTTCCCGCAGCCGGGACCGAGGTCCCGGCTGCGGGGGGACGTCGGCTCTGGGACCTGCCATCCCAGCGCTGGATCGTGAGGAGAGACTGGCAGGAAGCCAGGATGAGGCAGAGCGTGGGGCTGGGCAGGGTGGCAGGGATACCAGTCGGCGTGCACTGGACGGTCGCGGTGATCCTGGTGATCATCGCCGAAATCCTCGGTGCCAGCGTGCTGCCCGCAGCCCTCCCGCATCAGCCGGCGGTCGTGTACTGGGCCGCCGCGCTGGTCTTCGCGGGTTCGCTGCTTGCCCACGAGCTGGCGCACTCGCTGGTGGCACAGCGTAACGGGTGCGGGTGCGCTCGATCACGCTGTGGATGCTTGGCGGGGTGGCCGAACTGGCTGGCGAGCCGCCCAACGCGGTCGCCGACCTGCGGATCGTACTGGACGGGCCAGCTGCCAGCCTTCCGCAGGCAGCCGTGTTCGGCGGCGTGGCGCTCGCCATCAGCTACAGCGGAGGGTCGGCTGTGGCGGTCGCCGCAGCGGTCTGGCTGGCGGTGATGAATGGCGCGCTCGCGGTGTAGCGGCTATGCGGCCGCCGGGTGGCTGCTGGCGCGAGTCCGCCCGGACACGACGGTGCGCCGGCATGGCCAGCACTGCAGAAGGTTCATCCGTTAGCGGCACCATCGCCCTTGCCGTTCCGTTGCCCGGCGGCAGCGTCGCGGATCGCCCGTTCGCTGTGGCCATGCCGCCGGCCGGCGGCGAGGGCGGCCAGAGCTGCGGCTGTTTCCGTGCCGGTCACCGGCGTGCCATGCCCGCCAGCCAGCACAGCCGGTTCGAGCCGGGCCAGCCTGCCGAGTGACTGCCTGGCCGCGGCCGGGTTCCACGTCGTGTACCACGGCGGCCCAGACATGCCCGGCCGCCGCATCAGCAGCCCGGTCACCGAGTTGATCCGCACGGTCACCAGGGCGTCACCACTGATCAGGACACGATCACCGGGCCGGAAGTACGACACGTGGCCTGGGGTGTGGCCCGGGGTCGGGATGCACTCCCAGCCTGGCAGCCCGGGGACACCGGATCCCGGTTCGAACGCGCGCGCGACCGCGCCCAGGCTCGACCGGCCGAGGACCGCCTCGCGCCGCCGCGTTCCCATCGCGCGCAGCAGCGGCAGCACAACCCAGCGGTCCAGCGGCCCGGCCGATGCCACCATCGCGGCGAACTCGCCCCGGGCGACCGGCAGCTCCTCCGGATGCAGGTAGACCGGGCAGCTCCAGCTACGCGCCAGCTCCAAGGCCGAGCCGGCGTGGTCCGGATGGACATGAGTGAGCAAAATCGCAGCGGGACGCGAGCCGGCACCGAACAGGGACCCGGCTGCGCGCTCGATCCGGGACGCGTCCTTCGCCCAGCCGGTATCGACCAGGACCCACGACGAACCTGAACGCACAAAATACACATCCGTCTGGGTACGTCCCGACGGCCCCAGGCAGAACACGTCCGGCGCGATCTCCCGCGCGGCATCGGCCGCACCCTCAGCCATCATGACGACCACACACGTGACGAGCCCATGAACCCACGAAACCGCCCGCACCGACTCCGGGCAAGGGACGTTAGGCCCAAGCAACGGCTCCGCGCC
>DAIRVB010000651.1:0-2600 GCA_036803065.1 Streptosporangiaceae bacterium | reverse complement strand
CGGGGCGGCCCTTCCTGGAGGACCGGGAACTCGCGGCGGGTTCGCTACCTGCCTGTTTTGTGCGAGACGGGTGAGCTGCACCGGCATGGTCTCGGTTAAGTGCGACCGAGCATTCGGCGATGCCCTGTTCGATCCGCTGGGTGCTGAGTTTGTCGGCGTTCCGGAGCAGGGCGGCGATGGGTCGGTTCTCGGCGAGGTAGGACGCTGTGAAGGTGTGGATGCCCTGGCTGGCGGCGGCTTCGGCGAGAAGCTGGGCGAGCAGGCCTGCAAGGCCTGCGCGCCGCCAGGCGGGCGCGACTACGATGGCGATTTCGGCCACGCCGTCGCCAGCCGGTTCGTACTGGGCGATCGCGACCCCATGGTGGGTGGCGGGGTCGATGGCCACCAGCGCGAACCGCCGCACGTAGTCCATTGTCGTCAGGTGCGCCAGCAGCGCGGGCGTGACGCGCGGCGGGCCGCCAAGGAACCGGCGGCGCAGGGTGTCGGCATCGGCTGTGTTGAGCGCTTCGGCCAATTCCGGTGCATCGCCGGGCAGGATCGGCCGGATGAGGACCCACCGCCCGCCGGGCAGCATCACCTGCCGCTCATATTCCCGCGGATAGCCGGGCGGCCGGCCCGCAGGCCAGGGCTGCTGCTCCATGTGCCCTCCCGCGCGAGGCTTGCCACCATCATCGACCGCCGCAACCGCCCGCGCTGGGGCCGAACGTCCCGGGAGAGGTGACATGCGCCCGCTGCGGGCGGCCATGCCGGACATGACGCTGTAGGAGTGGCACAAATCCCGGCGCGTGAGCGGCCGATCCCGCTGGAGTGTGCGCTGCCCTCTGGGATCAACGCGGCCGACGACGTCTTCGAGCGGGCTGCGCGCGATCCCGGTCACCCCGCGTTCAGCCGGAAGGCCGGTGGCGCGTGGCAGTCCGTCACGTCGGAGGAATTCGCCACCCAGGTGACCGCGGTCGCGGCTGGCCTGATCGCCGCTGGAATCCGGCAGGGTGACCGGATCGCCTTGCTGTCGGCCACCTGTTTCGACTGGGTGGTCTGTGACTTTGCTATCTGGGCGGCGGGGGCCGTCACGGTTCCTGTCTATGAAACCTCGTCCGTGGGTCAGATCCGCTGGATCCTCAGCGACTCTGGCGCCGTCGCGGTGTTCACCGGGAACGCGCAGCTAGCGGCGGCCGTTCAGAGTGCGGACGTGCCGTCGATCGCCTGGCATTGGCAGCTGGACGGCGGCCTCGACGAGCTGGCCCTCGCGGGCAAGGACATACCTGCGGACCGGGTCGCCGAGCGGCGTCACGGCGTGACCGCCGCGACGCTCGCGACCATCGTGTACACCTCTGGCACCACAGCGCGGCCGAAGGGCTGCCCGCTGAGCCACGGCAACCTGGTCGCCGAGGTTCGCAATGTGATGAGCGCCACGGGAGTAGGCGAGCTTGTGCTGAACGAGCGCTCGTCGATCCTGCTCTTCCTCCCGCTGTCACACATCTTCGCCCGCATCGTTCACCTCTGCGCGGTGCACGCCGGAGCTCGCGCCGGGTATCTCGGGGACGCCTATGAGCTACCGGCCGAGTTCGCTGCGTTCCGGCCGACGATCGTGCTCGGTGTGCCACGTGTGTTCGAGAAACTCGCCGCCGCGGCCCGCCAGAAGGCCGCCGGTGAAAGGCACCAGCGGCTTTTCCGCGCTGCCGAGGCCACCGCGATCTCCTACAGCCGGGCAGCCGAGGGCGCGCGCCGGGGCGTCCTGCTGCGGATCAGGCACCGGGTTTTCGACCCGCTCGTCTACGCGAGGCTGCGCGCGGCGCTGGGCGGCAACATCGCCTACGCGGTCAGCGGAGGCGCGCCGCTGAGCATGGAACTCGGGCACTTCTTCCGCGGCGCCGGGATTACCATCCTGGAGGGCTGGGGACTTACCGAGACCACATCTGGAGTGACCCTGAACCTCCCCGCCGCGCAGCGGATCGGCTCCGCCGGTCCGCCGTTGCCCGGCTGCGCCGTGCGGATCGCCCCCGATGGAGAGGTACTCGTCCAGGGGCCAAGCGTTTTCTCCGGCTACTGGCGGAACGAGGCGGCAACCAGCGAGGCCTTCGAGGACGGCTGGTTTCGGACCGGTGACCTCGGGCGGCTCGACGATCAGGAGTTCCTGTACATCACCGGCCGGAAGAAGGACCTGATTGTCACCGCCACGGGCAAGAACGTGGCCCCCGCAGTCCTGGAGGACCGGCTGCGCGAGCACCCGCTGATCGCCGAATGCGTCGTCACTGGCGACCGGCGGCCCTACATCGGCGTGCTCATCACGCTCGACATGGCAGCCCTCACCCAGTGGGGAAAGCAGCATCACAAGCGCACCGGCGCAGCCCCCGGGCTTGTCCGCGACGACCCGGACCTGCGATCGGCCATCCAGAGAGCCGTAGACAGAGCCAACGAGGCAGTCTCCAGGGCCGAAGCCATCAAGCGGTTCCGCATACTGGATGCCACGTTCACCGTCGGCGCTGAACTGACACCCACGCAGAAAGCACGGCGGTACTACGTGCTGAGCAAATTCGCCGACGAGGTCGAAGCCCTCTACAGCCAGCCAGGCCCTTGACCTGTTCCCGCCATGCGCCCAA
>DAIRVB010000650.1:0-2602 GCA_036803065.1 Streptosporangiaceae bacterium | reverse complement strand
ATGGGAGAACTGATCCTGCTCAGGCACGGCGAGACCGAGTGGAGCCGGGCCGGCCGCCACACGGGCCGGACGGACGTGCCGCTCACCCCGAAGGGCGAGGCCGCCGCGGCCGCGCTGGTCCCGGCCGTCGCCGCGCGGGCAGTGGTGGCCGCGTTCACCAGCCCGGCCCGGCGGGCCGTGCAGACCGCGGAACTGGCCGGGCTCTCGGGCGCGAAACAGGATCCGGACCTGCAGGAATGGGACTACGGCGGCTATGAGGGCCGGACCACCGCGGAGATCAGGTCGCAGCGCCCCGGGTGGTACCTGTGGCGCGACGGCGTGATCCCTGGCGATGCCGAGCACCCCGGCGAGACCGTGCAGCAGGTCGGAGCGCGTGCCGACGCTGTGCTCGCCCAGGTACGCCCACTGCTGGAGCAGGGGGACGTCGCGCTCGTGTCGCATGGGCACATGCTTCGCGTGCTGACGGCGCGCTGGCTGGGCCTGGAGCCAGCCGGCGGCCGGCTGTTCCGGCTCGATACCGGCACTCTCAGCACCCTCGGCACCGAGCACGGCGAACCAGTGATCACGTCCTGGAACGTGCCAACCGCACGCTAGGCGCTCGCGAACCCTGGCCCTTAACGACCCGCGCGGTCACTCGGCGCGGGTTTCGTCCGCGATCCAGCTCAGGTAGCTCTCCGAGCCAGCCACGATGGGCGTCGCAACTATCTCTGGCTCGTCGTAGCTGTGCCGTTCGGTCAGGAAGTTGGCGAGTTGCTGGTAACCGGCGGCCGGCAATTTCAGCAGGAGCAGCCACTCCTCGGCGCGCTCGATCGCGTCCTCCCACCAGTAGGTGGTCGCCACCGGGCCTGCGACCTGGGCACACGCGGCCAGCCTGGCTTCGACCGCGGCACGGGCCAGTTCCATGGCCTCGGCGCGCGAGTCTGTGGTGGTCTGCACTTGCACGTATCGCTCCCCCGCGCCGGGTACCGGACCGGACGCGGCGCTGGACGCCACGCTGGAAGCCGCGCTGGAGGCTGCACTGCCCTGACCCGCCATGGCCCTGATGGTACGCCCGCCTGGCTCGCCCGGGGGGGCCTGGCCGCCGATCGGGTCAGCGGATCCCGTGCCCGGGACGAACCACCCCAGTACCGGTCATTCGCTGGCAATGGCGGCCTGAACTGGGCTAGTTCACCCGGCAACGGTGATCATGTTCCGGCGTTCGCCGGCCTGTCGCGGCGCGCGGCCTCTAGGGTACGGTCAGCCGGGCCGGATGGAAGCCCGGCAGGAGGCCGCTATGACCAGACCACTCTGCCTCGTGATCAACCCTTCCGCCAGGAATGGACGCGTGCTGCGCGACCTTCCCGTGATCGCCGCGGCCCTGACGGCGGCCGGCGCCACGTTCCGCCTGTGCCAGAGCACCAGCCTGGAGCATGCCAAGGCGCTGGCCACGCGGGCTGCGGCGGACCAGGAAACGGTGGTCGCGGTCGGCGGTGACGGCCTGACCGGCGCACTGGCCGAGGCGGTCGCCGGGACCGGCGCGGGCGGGGTGCTCGGCCTCATCCCGGCCGGCCGCGGCAACGACACCGCCCGGATGCTGGGCATCCCGGCCAACCCGGCCGACGCCGCCCGGAACCTGCTGGCGGGACAGGCCCGCCCGGTGGACCTCATCGGCGTGCGGGCGGGCGACGGCCCGGAGTGCATCGTGGCCGGGAGCGTCTACATGGGCGTGCCGTCCGAGGGTGGGGAGATCGCCAACGCCAGCCGGCTGACCCGCGGCCCGTCCGGCTACCTGATCGCCGGCGTGCGTGCCCTGCTCGGCTGGCAGCGCGCGACGTTCACCGTGCGGGTGGCCGGCAGGGCCGCGGCCGGGACAGCCGCCGCGGGCACCGCCGCCGGCGAATTGCCCGGATTCTGCGTCGTGGTGGCGAACTCCGCGTACCTGGCCGCGGGCAAGAAAGCAGCACCGGCGGCTGACATGACCGACGGGCTACTCGATGTGATCATGGTGCGCCAGGCTCGCAAGCTCACGTTTGCCTGGATCATGCTCAAGGCCAGCAACGGAACGCATGTCCAGCTGAGCAAAGTGATCACCGACCGGGGTGTGTCGGTCTCACTGAGCGCGGACCGGGCCATGCCCGCGGCCGCCGACGGTGAGACCCTGCCCTTCGCATCCCCACTGGCGGCGGCCACCGAGTTGCACATCCGCGCGCTGCCGGCCGCCGTCCATGTGATCATTCCGTGGTGATCACTCCGAGGTAACCGCGTGGCCGCGCCCCCCGCCGAGGAACGATTCCACGAATTCCGGGCTGGCGGACAGTTCCGCGGGGGTGCCTTCCATCCTCACCTCGCCGCCGCCGAGCACGTAGGTCCGGTCCGAGATGGCGAGGACCGCCCTGGCCCGCTGCTCCACGATGAGCACGGACGCCCCGCTGGCCGCCAGCCGGCGGACATGCTCGTCCAGCAGTTCCATGGCCACTTTGGGGGCCAGGTTCGCGGTTGGCTCGTCCAGCAGGAACACGCCGGGATCGAGCATGAGCACGCGCCCGATGGCGAGCATCTTGCGCTCTCCCCCGCTGAGCTTGCCCGCGCCACGGCCCAGCATCGCGCCCAGCCGGGGAAAGAT
>DAIRVB010000649.1:0-2603 GCA_036803065.1 Streptosporangiaceae bacterium | reverse complement strand
GCTGGGTGCCTGGCTGCTGGCTCTTGAGCGAGAGGAGCACGAGCCAGACGGGGAGCGATCCCCCGGCTTCGGCTAGCGCGTCGTCGAAGGCTCGGCTCACCGACCTGGCAGCGCGGGTCAGCTGGAGGCCGATCGGCGGACGCGCGGGCCTTGGCATGCCCTGAGAGTACCAGTAGCCGCCAAAGACTTTGACATCGAATACTTTGAGATCTATGTTAACTCCCGACCGGCACCGCGGTGGGCGTGCCCCAGGAACTCGGGTAAGCGGACCGCTGCGCCTGCGTCGCTGAGGACCGTGGGCCGCGCTAGGAGAAGGTCAGCGGCTGAGGTTGCAGAGCCATCGGCCGGATGGGAGATCTCAAGCGAAATGGTGAATCACAACGCTCAGGGGCCGGCCCAGCCGGACCGGCTGCTGACCCGCGAGATCGTGACCCTGGCGGCGGTCGTCGTCCTGGGAGCGATCATGACGATCCTGGACGCGACGATCGTGAATGTCGCCCTGCCCACGCTGGGCCGGGATTTCAGTACCTCGATCTCGACGATTCAGTGGGTGCCGACGATCTACCTGCTTGCGTTCGCGAGCGTGATTCCGCTCAGCGGGTGGGCCAGCGAGCGGTTCGGTGCCAAAAGGGTCTGGCTGGTCTCGCTCGCCGCGTTCATGCTCGGCTCGCTGCTGTGCGGGCTGTCGGGATCGGTGGGTGAGCTGATCGGGTTCCGGGTGCTGCAGGGTCTCGGCGGCGGGATGATCATGCCGGTCGGCCAGGCGATCCTGGCCCAGGCCGCCGGCCCGCAGCGGATGGGCCGGGTGATGAGCATCGTCGGTGTGCCGCTGCTGCTTGGCCCGATCATCGGCCCGGTGATCGGCGGGGCGATCGTGGGCAGCGCGAGCTGGCGCTGGATCTTCTTCGTCAACCTGCCAGTCGGGGCAGTCGCGCTGGCTCTCGCGCTGTGGCTGCTGCCGGCAGTTCCGGCCCGGCGGCGGGTGCGGCTGGATGCGCGCGGGCTTGTGCTGCTGTCCGGGGGCATCGCCGTGTTCCTCTACGGGCTTGCTGAGGCCGGGTCACGCCGCAGCCTTACCGGCGCTGTCCCGCTCACCGCGATCGCGGGCGGCCTTACCCTGGTCGGGGCGTTCTGTGCCTATGCGCTCCGCGCAGCGCATCCGCTGATCGACATCCGGCTGTTCGCTCGCCGCGGGTTCGCCACCGCGGCGGTGACCAACCTGCTGCTCGGCATCGCCCTGTTCGGGGCCGCGTTGCTGCTGCCGCTCTACTTCGAGATCGTCCGCGGCCGGACTCCGCTGGAGACCGGGCTGCTGCTCATCCCGCAAGGGCTCGGTGCTGCGCTGGCCATGCCGGTCGCCGGGAGCCTCACCGACCGGATCGGTGCCCGTCCGGTGGTGACCACCGGGGTCATGATGGCCCTGCTGGGTACCGCCGCCTACACCCAGATCACGGCAGGCACCTCATACTGGTACCTGGCTGGCGCGCTGCTGCTGATCGGCGCCGGGCTCGGGTCGACCATCACGCCGTCAATGGCGGTCGCCTTCCAGGCGATCGAGCCCGCGGCTATCCCGGCAGCCACTAGTGCGATCAACACCATCCAGCGCATCGCAGGCTCACTCGGCACGGTGTTGCTGGCGGTCACGCTGCAGCAGGCCATGACCGCTCGGCTTCCGAGCTTCCGGGGCGGTATCGCTCAGGCCGGTGCGCTCGCCGCCGCCGACCCGGCACGCACCCTGCCCAGCCTTGCCCGCGCCTTCGGGACCACCTTCTGGGTCGCGCTGGCCCTCACCGCCGCTTCGCTGGTGCCCGCGCTCCTGCTGCCACTGCGCCGGACTGCCAACGGCCTGGACCAGGGGGGACGAAAGCCCGAAGCCCACACGATTAGCTAGGTTGGGCATAGAAGTGACCCGGGAAGCCTCGGGCCGCTGAGTACTATCCGCCGGGTACGCGGCGAGCAGGAGATTGAGTCGCGTTGCGGGACGCGCGCCAGGACCGCTGGGCGGTCGCGCTGACCTCGCTGCCGCTCATCGGCTCGTGCCCTCCGGGCGGGTGCCCGGGTCGGGGCTCGTGGATCCGGTGATCTGGAATACCGGGTGATCGGCCGGGTCCGGCAGCGCGCGGAACGTCCGGGCGACGGTCGGCATCGAGGCGTACCGGGCCAGGTACGCCTTGATGAGGCCGGGCCGCCCGGCCGCCGGTACTTCCGCGACCGTGATCTCCTCCACGCGGCCTTGCTTGGCCAGCCGCCCGGTTCCCGAGGCCCGCAGGTTCAGTGCCCAGTCTGTCTCGCCGCGCGGGGCGAGCAGGTACCGCTCCCGGTCATGGTCGAGCACGGTCACCGGGACGGTGTGCCAGCGGCCGGTGCGGCGGCCGCGGACGGACAGTTGCCAGACCACAGACGGCCGGAAGATCGCCGCCATGCGATTGCCCACCACCCGCGCGGACCAGGGCGGCCTGAGGTACACGCGCTCGCTCACGAGCCCTCCTTCGTCATTTCCATGGCGCGGTTCCATCCGGAAGGCACCTGGCCGTGGTCTCCCTCACTCAGCAAAACATAGATCTCAAAGAATCTGATGTCAAAGTCTTTGATAGCTAATGATC
>DAIRVB010000648.1:0-2620 GCA_036803065.1 Streptosporangiaceae bacterium | reverse complement strand
GGGCTGGGCTGCGGGCTGGCAGGATCGTGCATAGCCGGACCTCGTTTCCGGTCAGCCCCCGGGTAGCGGTGTTAACGCACCGTCCGGGGGCGCTTTACGTGCTGGGCTGCTCACGCTACGCGCACCGTAGCGATACGTACAGACGCGTAGCTCTAGAAAGCGCATCGGTGCTGGTCAGCTACCTTGATCGTCATGGATGCGCCGGAGATCGACTACCGCGCTGAACTGCCGCCGCACCGGCAGATCGCGGCGTGGATACTCGCGCGCATCGAGTCCGGGGACCTGCGGCCCGGCCAGCCGGTCCCCTCGGAGAAGGAACTGACAGACCTGTTCGGCGTGGCGCGGACCACGGCGAGACGCGCTATCGCATGGCTGCGTGACCAGGGCGCCGTCCGCACGGTAGCGGGCCGCGGCTCCTACGTGGCCGACCGCGGCTGAACCTCGGCGTCCCGGTGCGCGTGGGCTGCCTCGATCAGCCGGGCGGCCTCGGCGCTGGTGATGGTCCCGGCGCGCTGGTCCTGGCGGATGCGCTCGCACTCGCGGGTGAGCCTGGCGTCAGTGGTGGCTACGTGAGTCGTTTTGAATGGCATGCGCCCGTCTGCCGCCATGACCACCGCGCCAAGCAAGCCCCCGGCTGGGCCCTCACCCAAACCCAGCCCGGCCACATGACATGGACCACCCCCAGCGGGCGCACTTACACCACCGGCCCCACCAGCTACCCAGACTGACAGCGGTGGTACGCGACGGAGCCCCGCCAGACGCAGTATCCCAAGCCCCCTCGACGTACCGGAGGTGACGTACCGGGGAATGGGTAGCGTCAGTCCGGTGAGCGGTCAACTCGAAATTGTCATCGGCCAGGTCCGTCTCGCTTACCGCGTCTCTGGCGATCCCGATGCGCCACCCATGCTGCTGCTCCACGCGCTGGGCGAAGAGGGAGAGACGTGGGAGCCGGTCGCCGCCGAACTGGCCGGGACCTTCCGCCTGTACATGCCGGATCTGCGAGGGCACGGGCGCAGTGACTGGCCGGGCAGTTACTCATTCGAGTTCATGCGCGACGACATCCTCGGGTTCCTGGATGCGCTGCGCATCGGCAGGATCAGCGTTGTCGGGCACTCGATGGGCGGAACGGTGGCCTACCTTCTCGCCGAAGCACAGCCAGAACGCATAGAAAGGCTGATCCTCGAAGACACCCCGCCGCCATTCCCGAGGGACCGTGCCATCCCCGAACGCCCGCCGGGGCCGCTGCCTTTCGACTGGCAGGTCGTGCCGACCATCGGCAGGCAGCTCAACGACCCCGACCCGGCCTGGTGGGAACGCCTCAGCGAGATCACGGCCCGCACGCTGATCGTGGGTGGAGGGCCCGCCAGTCACATTCCTCAGGACAAGCTGGCCAACGCAGCCAGCCGCATCCCCGGCAGCAAGTTCATCACGATCCCCGTCGGGCACGCCGTGCACGAAGCCAGGCCCGCCGAGTTCGCAGCGGCAGTCCTCGACTTCGCCCGCCGGTGACGGCCGAGGTATGGGTGCTGTCGGCCAATGTGCGGTCGCGATCAGCGTTCCCGGGCTTGCTGCAGGACGGTCTCGGTGAAGGACGACAGGGCCTCGGTGTCGCTCGCGCTGGCGCGCACGTTGCTGGTGACGGACTCGATGCCCGGCAAGTCTCCGGCGCTGGCCAGTAGCGTCGCGGCAGCCGATTCCGTGTCGTAGGCGGTACGGCGCAGCACTACGTCCGGGCCCAGTAGTGCCCAGGCGGCCCCGGCGTGCCCGTATCCCAGGCCCACCGAGCCTGGGTTGATGACGAGCCGGGTGTCGGCAAGCCGGTCGAAAGGCATGTGGGTGTGCCCGACCACCACGGTCTGCTCAGGAAAGCCGGCGAACGCGGCCTGGTAATGCTCGACCGGGCTGTCGACGAGGATGAACTCGTTGTCATCACGCGCAGTGCCGTGGCAGAACGCGACCGGCCCCAGCCCGCCGATATCGAGCGTGATGCTCAGCGGCAGGCCCGCCAGGCGGTCACGGTGAGCTTGCCCGATCTTTGCCGCGCACCAGGTGAAGTAGGCGTCCGGCGGATTGGTCGGCAGGCCGGAGGGTTCGAAGGTGCCATCGAAGGCGGCGGCGAGACAGCGGTCCGTGTTGCCCCGGACCCACATCGCCCGCGAGCCCAGTTCTTCCAGCCGGTCGAGGGTCTGGGCGGGCATCGGGCCGTCGGCCAGGTCCCCGTTGAGCACGATTGCGTCCACTCCGCAGGCCTCGACGTCGCGGAGCACGGCGTCCAGGGCGGGCAGGTTGCCATGAATGTCAGCCAGCACCGCAACCCGCATGGCGGCCTTGCTCATGCTGACCGCTCCTCATCGGCTGTCCCGGCGAGTGCCCGGGCCGCCGCCGCCTGCTGGTCGTCCATGCCCTCGTATCCGATGCGCCCATGCTGCTCGGCCTGCTGGTCGATCCACCGGCTGTGTGCCTCCCACGCGGACTGCTTGCTCGTGCCGAGGGCCGCCCCGATCTGTGACCACGAAGCACCCGCTACCCGGGCGGACCGGACCGTGAGCTGGCGTCCATAGCCGGCCTTCCGGGCGATCACCTCACTGAGCGCGAGCAACTCCAGTGCCTCAGGCGCGGG
>DAIRVB010000647.1:0-2621 GCA_036803065.1 Streptosporangiaceae bacterium | reverse complement strand
GGGCCGGGGTGAGCTTGCAGCGCGCACCGCCCGGCCCTTTCGAGGCCAGCGCCTGCCTGCCGCCGCCTGCCTACCGCCGTCGGCCAGCGCCCGCCACCACCGGTTCGCCGACATCCGCGTCACCCTAAACGCCGGGCCACCTCCCGGTCGCTGCCCCCTGCCTCGATCAACTCCGCCGCCGCGAACCGTACCCGCTCCCGCTGGGCACGTTCGGCCGCGGTCAGCCCACCACGATCGGGATACCTCATACCTCCGGCATACCGCACGATGCGCCAGCCGTCACCAGGGCGTAACCCCGCCATTAAAGATCTTTAGCTGCCGTGCCCACTGTCGCGCAGCCGCTGAATCGCGGGCGGTCACTGTGCGTATGCGGTGGTCGTGCACCATGTGCACTGAGTGCATCGAAGCGGCGGACCGCGTCGTTCCACGAAGAGCCATGACAGCGGGCCTGCCAGAACAGTTTCTGCAGGTCAGATTGGGTGAGGCGCCTGGGGCTCGAACCCAGAACCCACGGATTACCGATGTCCCGCGAAAATGCACGGAAAGCACAGGTTGCACTGGCTGTTCCAAGGTGCTCGTTCCACGACTCGTTCCACGGCAGCCAGGCCAGATGCGTCGGGTCTGTCACCGAACGTAGCTGAGGAGCGGCCGGCTACCCGACAGGTGCGTAGCCGGGCCATCGGCCCGGCTACGGCCCCGTCGTGGCCCATCGGCCAGCGGGCTCAGTGACCGGAATCCTGGTGCCGCGGCGTGCTGGCCGCTTCGATGGCCGCCCGGATATCCGGGCGGTCCCCGGTGACCTTGCTAGGCAGCGGTGACTCTGTCGCCCTGCGCTAGGCAGCGGTGACTCTGTCGCCCTGCGCACAAGGACTGGACGGTCGGCACCAGGGATAGCTGCGCACCTGGTAGCACGATCATGTGCACAAAACACGCTCGCACATGCATGATGAGTGTGCGCAAGTGACGCCTGCATCTCAGTCGCAGTCGGGAGCCGCGGTGGCGCTTGCCCAGCGGGACGGACGAGGCGCGGTCCCGTTCTCCGCTTCGTCGCGGCGGTGGATCTCGATCAGCTCCTCACGGTACCGGTGATCCGCTGCGGGCAGTTCGCCGCGCACTTGAGCGCCGTTGTCCCACCACTGCATCAGACCGCGCCCCAGCTCCTGACCGGCGCGTGTGTGCACGCAGCGGGCGTAGTCCGGGACCTCGGCCAGCGCTTGGCCGAGGGCGACCTTCGCGGCGGCCCAGCCGGCGTGCTCGGAACTGGTGCGGTCCTTGGGCGCAGAAGCGAGCAGGCGCACGGCGTGACACGCCATCATCCAGTCCCCGCCCGGGGTGGCATTGAAGTTACGGTGGAGCACGTCGATCAGCACAGGCCCGAGGGGCGGACCCATTCCCACGTCCTCAACCGCGATGAGCCGCAGGCGCCGCCACAGGTGCTGAGCGACATCCGCCGAGGTGGTGAACATCTCGTAGGCGACGAGCACGGCGTTGTCGATGCGGCTGCGCCTGATCTCCTTCTGGAGGACAGCGACGAGATCGTCCACCGGAATGCCGTGCGGCGAAACGACGTGTGAGTAAGGGTCCTCGGTGAAGTGCCCGGGACCATAGAGACGTGGCATGAGCTGCCGCTCCTTCCGCATGACGACGGCAGACGCGTCCGGCGCGCGGAAGGGGTCTCTAGCGCGCTCAACGTAGCACGGTACGAGGCGTCCGACGCGACCGAACTCACGCTCATGCCGCCGATCGCGCTTCGTCTCTTGAGGTGGTTCTCGCCGCGTTCGTCGTGTCGGCGGGGCGGGCATGATGGGGATGTGGCCAGCGGCGGCAGTCCGGGATGGAAGGCGGACGGCCGCGCGTTCCGCTTGATCCGGCAGAACCCCGCAAGCCCGGCCGACGCCTCCGTGTGGCCGGCGACGGTCCTGGCAGTAGCGCAGGTCCTGCGGGAGGACCTGGATCTGCCGGCCGGCCTGACCGTCCTGGTCGGGGAGAACGGCTCGGGGAGTCCACGATCGTGGAGATGCTGGCCGAGGCGTGCGGACGAAGCACTTGATGAACACCCCGCCCACCGCCGTGGCTATCCCGGCTCAGGGCCTGTACCTGGCGATCACTCCGACCGTGCGTGTGCCGGTGTTCGCGTCGGCCTCGCTGCCAGTACATGCATACTTGTCTGTCTTCGGCCTTCCGGGGCGCCGTGCTTCACATCCTGGGCGCTGAGGAGCCACGTCTCGAACACAGCCGCTGGCATGGTGACATGCGTGTGATTTACTCCGCATAGCCGTCCACCGGTTGTGGGTAACTTTGCCCATGCCCTGCATGAAATGCATAACCGTATCCACACCCCTGTGGGAATGGTGGGTCGCGGGTGGTGACCAGCGGGCGGTGATCTCGGGCATCGGGCGGTCATCTGGTGCGTTCTGGCGGCCCCTCGCCATGACGAGCAGGCATACTGCCGCCACGCTGACCACGCCCCGATGCATGGCCGCCACGCAGGGTCAGGCGGGTGCTGGATGCCTGGCGTGGAGCCTCAGGCGCGTCGTGACCACATGCCTGGCGCCGGAAAGGCTGCCGGGGGCGGCTTGGTCCATGGCCGCCCGGCGGCCGGGCCGCCAGATCGGTCTGCG
>DAIRVB010000646.1:0-2638 GCA_036803065.1 Streptosporangiaceae bacterium | reverse complement strand
GGCGTAGCCGAGCCCGGTGCCCAGGCATCCGTACGGGCCGGGATCGAGCCAGCCACCGGGCCGTTTCGGTTCGACGTACTTGCCGGCGTACGAGACGAAGTCGCCGCCGTCGCCGATGACCACGGCGTCGTCGTCGAGCAGCGGGGCCAGCTCGCCGTAGATCCGCATCGGATGGATCGGGTCGGCCGCGCTGGTCAGCAGGGCACTGTCGGCGGTCATCGCGTCCTTGACCGCCGCCTGCAGCCGGGGCAGCCAGGCCTCCTCCCAGGCCAGCCGGGCTGGACCGGCCGGGCCGGTGGCCGCCGCCGTCACCGCACCGGGCAGCGCGGCGAAGAAAGCGGCGAGGTCGCCCGCGTAGCCCGCGGCCAGCGGGCAGTGCCCGGCCACCTGGCCGGGCGCGTCGGCGATGTGCACGACGCGGGCGGCCGGCGACCCGTCCTTCCCGCCGAACTCGCCGTAGCCCAGCCGGAAGTCCAGCGGGGTGCCGGCCACGATGACCAGGTCCGCCTCCCGGAACGCCGCCGCCCGGGCCCGGGTGACGAGCAGTTCATGGCCGGCCGGCAAAATCCCCCGGCCCTGGCCGTTCGTGATCACCGGCAGCCAGAGTTCCTCGGCTGCCTGTAGCGCGGCGTGTTCGGCCCCGCCGGCCCACACGTCCGAGCCGAGCACGAGAACCGGCCGGGCGGCCCCGGCGATCAGCTGTGCGATCCGGCTGATTTCCCCAGGATCCAGGTCAGCCGGGGCTGCCGCGCCGGAACCCGCTGTCTCTCCCGCCCCTATCGCGCCAGATGGGGCCTGGCCGAACAGCGCCTCCAGCGCGATGTCCAGGAATACCGGTCCCCGGTGCGCGGTGCTGGCCAGCCG
Organism: Streptosporangiaceae bacterium; assembly: GCA_036803065.1. Lineage (GTDB taxonomy): Bacteria > Actinomycetota > Actinomycetes > Streptosporangiales > Streptosporangiaceae > JAWWPY01. The sequence goes on along the minus strand of DAIRVB010000646.1, from coordinate 1,774 downwards.
GAACGCGTCATCGACCGCCGAGCCGACCTTCGCGGTCTCGTGTTCCGTCCAGGCCCGCTTGGTGATCGGCGCGAGCAGCGCCGGGTGATCAAACTCCTGGAGGCTGCCGGAGCCCCACCGGTAGTCGGGGGCCCGGCCCGCCAGCACCACCACCGGGGACCCGTTGAAGTACGCGGTGGTGACCGCGCTCACGCCATTGGTCACCCCTGGCCCGGCGGTGAGCACGGCCAGGCCGGGCGTCCGGGTAAGCCGGGCGGTCGCCTCGGCCGCGAACACCGCCGTCTGCTCGTGCCGCACGTCGAGCAGCCGCATCGGCGGGTCGGCCGTGACCGCCCCGTCGTACAGCGGGAATACGTGCCCCCCGGACAGGGTGAACATCGTCGATACCCCGTGTGCGCGGGCCGCCGCCACGGCGAGCACTCCGCCGTGCGCAGCCGGCCGCGATTCCTGCCTGTCCTCAGCCATGCCGTGACGTTACCAGCTAGTAGGGAACGGCCTATTCGGTGCTCGCGCGCATTCGAAATCCGATCGATGTGACATCGAATGTGCTCTGGCTGTCGCGATGATTCATCCATGTGGGCGGGAAGCAGCGGGGCGCGCCGTTGGGCCGTCATTCTGACGGCGCGCTGGCGTGGGCGTTGGCCAGGCGTTCCATCACTCGTGGGCGGGTGCTTCGGCGGTGGGGCTGGCCAAGGTGGATCTCACGGAGTTCGTCCATGAGCTGCGCCTGCATCTTCGGGCCCTCGTTGGCGAGCAGTTCGGCGCGTACCCGCAGCCGCGGTGTGGTGGTGCGGTGCCGGCTTCCCCAGGCGCCGAGTTCGGTCAGCACGGGGACGAGCTGGATCGCCGGCTCGGTGAGGCTGTAGGTGGCCCGCTGTCCCGGCCGGGTGTCCTCGCGGGTGAGCAGTCCGGCGTCGGCGAGCCGCTTGAGGCGGTCGGCCAGGATGTTCGATGCGATCCTCTCCTCAGAGCCAGCGAGCAGCTCGCGAAAGCGGCGGCGGTTACCGAACATCACGTCCCGCAGCACTAGCAGGGTCCAGCGGTCACCGAAGGCCTCGACCGCCATGTTGATCGGGCACCCGGACCGGGCGGGCTCGCGCATCCTCAGGCTCCTGACCTAGAAACTGGTTGCACTTTACCATCAGTGGAATTAGCCTGCCGGTTGTGATCTGCAAGCGGTTTGCTGGTTGAGAGGAGCCCGCATGGCACGGCTGCGCGTGCACAACTTCACGATCTCGCTCGACGGGTTCGCGGCCGGCCCGCGGCAAAGTCCCGGGAACCCGCTCGGTGAAGGAGGCCGCCAGCTTCACGAGTGGATCTTCCAGACCAGGTCCATGCGGGCCCTGCTGGGGCAGGACGGCGGAGAGCCTGGCCTCAACGACGATCTCTTCCGCGCCCGCACGGCCGGCGTCGGCGCCACGATCATGGGCCGGAACATGTTCGGCCCGGTCCGGGGGCCCTGGCCCGATCAGTCATGGCGAGGGTGGTGGGGCGAGGACCCGCCCTTCGGCCACGACGTGTTCGTGCTCACCCACCACCCGCGAGCCGACCTGGCAATGCGCAACGGGACCACGTTCCGCTTCGTCGACGCGACTCCGCAAGAGGTGCTCGACATGGCCACACGGGCAGCCAACGGCCAGGACGTCGCCCTTGGCGGCGGCCCCGCCACCATCCGGCAGTTCCTGGACGCCGGGCTCGTCGACGAGATGCACCTGGCGATCGCGCCAGTGCTGCTGGGCGAGGGTGAGCGGCTGTTCGGGCACCTGCCGGCGGG
>DAIRVB010000645.1:1111-2643 GCA_036803065.1 Streptosporangiaceae bacterium | reverse complement strand
CAGGCAGGCGGTAGAACTCGTCGAGGATCTGGCGGGCCATGTCGTCGTCAATGACTGACGCGTCCCACCAGACTTCGTCGCCGTTGGCCGTGACGGTGAAGCTGAAGAAGGCGCAGCAGGCCTGTTCGCGGTCGGCCAGGTCGCGCACCCAGTCCTCCAGGCCATTGTCAGCCCGGAAGCGGAACCTGATCCCGGTGCCGGTGCGGTCGCGTCCCAGGAGGGATTGCGTGAACAGGCGCCGGTACTCGGCCATGCGCTCGCTGATGGTGTCGGCCGCGCCAGTCATATCGCAGATGATGGGCGGATTGCCGTTGCGGTAATTCACGGTTGCCTCCAGTAGGTGCGTGCGCGGCGCGGTTGCTTCGGCCGGTCGCCACCCAACGTAAAGTCTGGAGTCAGGTCCAGAGTCAAGGGGGTTGTCGTGAAGATCGGGCAGGTTGCTTCCGAGTCAGGGGTCAGCATTGACACCGTCCGCTTCTATGAGCGCCGCGGCGTGTTGCCGGCTCCGCCGCGCACAGCGTCGGGCTACCGCACCTACACCGGTGCGAGCGTGGCGCGGATCAGGCTCGCCCGGCGGCTGCAAGGCCTCGGACTCACTCTCGACGAGGTCATCGGCGCACTGCATGCGAACGACGAGGGACACGCCTCCTGCGAGACGCAGCGCTGGCGCCTGGAGGCCGTACTCGATCGCATCGAGGCGAGGATCGCGGAGCTGGCCCGGCTGCGCGCCGAGGTGCGCGAGGTACTCGCCGCATGCGACGCCGGCTCATGCACGCTCACCGATCCGCGGGCCGGCGGTATGGTCGCGGACCACCGCCCGCCATCCCGGGACTGAGGGAGCCGTTGAAGATCAGTTCCCTGTGGTTGCGTCGGCTGTGGTTCCTTCGGCGACGCGCCGCATGGCATCCCGGCGCTGAAACTCGGCCGACCGGTCCGGCTCGGGGGAGAGCTCCCCGACGGAGCGAGCGCTTATCGGGGACCGCTTCGCGCCAGCGGGAAGCCTGGTGGCGGCGGCCGCCACCGACTCGTCCAGTTCCGTCTGCCAGAGCCACCCCTCGGCGTGGGTAAGCCCGGGGCCAAGCAGCGTCCCGGCTCCCCTCAGCCAGATGCCGGCCGCGCCGGCCAGCCAGGCGACGTCGCCTACCAGCCGGACCAGGGGAGGGACGTTATGCAGGTATGAACCGGCGAAGATCACCCCGGCGATCAGGAGCGTGGCCGCCGCTATCAGCCACCAGAAGCGCATGAGAATCCGGACAGCGGCCCGCCGCCCCGCAGCGAAATAGTCGGACAGGGACAGGATGTCCCGGGCCGCCTTCTCGCCGGTCAGCAACTCCCTCCAGATCCGGCCCTGAACCCGGATCGCGGACCGTGCGGGCTCCCAGTCACCCGCCGCCGGGTTTCCCGCCACCCATTCCTGCCAGTCATGCAGGCTGCGGCTCACCGCGTAGGCCGTGTGATCGGGCAGGAGCGTTTTCAGGTCGGCGAGCCAGTCCTTGATGGTGATGAGCCGGCCGGCGTCCAGCATGTTCCGG
>DAIRVB010000645.1:871-1101 GCA_036803065.1 Streptosporangiaceae bacterium | reverse complement strand
CTGCTGCTCTCGCTGCTCATCGGTGGTCGCGTCGGCCGGCAGTATGGCCGTTTCCGCCATCGCCCGGCCCAGGCCGTACGCCTTGCCCAGCCGGAAGTCCTCGACGGTCAGAGCCTCCAGGAGCCGGCAATGCAGGGTGAAGATGGCATCCAGGGTGGCCTCCCGATTCCGGCCGGGATCAGTGAGGAGCGTGCGGACATCCGACAGCGCTTCCCGCACAACCTGGGCCG
>DAIRVB010000645.1:0-861 GCA_036803065.1 Streptosporangiaceae bacterium | reverse complement strand
TCCCAAGGAGAGTCTGCGCCTGTGACTGAATCTGCTCGCCCAGCCACGTCGACTGGCTGGCGCCCGGGAATTCGGCCCGCCCCGGCAGATGATCACCCCGCGGCGGGTCAGTGGCCGGGCCCCGGTGCACGGGTGCATGAAACAGCTGAGTTACCTGCCACCCCAGGGCAACCGCGGCGCAAACCCCCCAGGACTCCGAGCGCGGCACCGCGGCGCCCGCCATTGCGCGCTCTCCTCCAGCCAGCACGATCCATTCCCCGCCCAGGGTGCACCTGCCCCGGTCAGCATCCACACCGGGCACATTAGCGGCAAATAGCAAGTCATGAGTGCATCGGTCAGCATGACCCGCGGAGCGGCTAGATCACTGGCGCGGCTCGCCTACCCCGAAGCCCCTATGGAGCCGTAGGATTCGGTAGGCGCCCGACCCAGGGGATGGAATAGATGCAAGCGCTGTCTGCCGAGCCTGTGGCCTCGGGTGCTTCGCCCGATACGCCGGGAGGTGCCCCGGGGACGCGGGTTGACCGGTTCCTTCGATTCGCCCGCTCATACTGGGTGGACATCGCCTGGGTGGTCTTCATCGGGCTGAACCTCGTCGCCATGCGCCTCATCCCGGCCTGGCAGACCGTCCCGTTCCTCATCATCTGGGTCAGCCTGACCACGATTTATGGCTTTCGGCTGTGGCGTCTGGGATCCACGGTCCTGATGGTCGCGGTGGTGACGCTGGCCACCGGCGCCTTGATCGGCTGGCAGGTTCTGCGGGGGCAACAGGACGGGGATTACCTCGCGGAGGTGCCCTTGGTCGCCACGATGTTCGTGGTGATGGTCTGGCACTCCCGCAGGCGGCTCGCGGCCATGGAGGAA
>DAIRVB010000644.1:0-2643 GCA_036803065.1 Streptosporangiaceae bacterium | reverse complement strand
ACGAGCGACGAGGGAAGGCGGCGCAGTGAAGGGGGAATGGGGAGGCGGGCGGGGCCCCGCAGGCGAGCGGGAGACGCTGGTGAGCGCGCAACTCGTCCGGCGTCCGGCCGCTACGGCGGCGCTGCCCGCCCTACCGGCCGCCCCAGGCCCGCCTGCCGCGGTTGCTCGCCGGCATGTCCTACTACCGGGCGGCAGATCTCCGCGAGCACGAACGCCACTACGGCCCGATCCCGTTGCGGGGCCACCGCGGCCGGGAACGGCCGGAGCGGCTGATCGATGTGGTGGACCGGTCCGGCCTGACCGGCCTGACCGGACGGGGGGGCGCCGGCTTCCCGACCGGCCGCAAAATGCGCGCCGTCGCCGGCGGTCGCGGGCCAGCGGTCATCGTCGCGAACGGCGCGGAAGGTGAACCGGCGAGCGGCAAGGACCGGCTGCTGCTGACCCGGCTGCCGCATCTGGTGATGGACGGCATCAGCCTCGCGGCGGACGCGATCGGAGCGCGGGAAGCCTACCTGTGCGTCCATAAACGGGAGACTGACCTGCTGGCCAGCCTGGCTGACGCCGCGGATTCCCGGCACCGGGCCGGCGTCGATCCCGTGCCCATCGGGATCGTGGGGATTCCAGGCCGTTACGTGTCCAGTGAGCAGTCCGCGATCACCGCGTTCATCAACGGCGGCCCGGCCAAGCCCACGTTCGCTCCACCGCGGCCCCATGAACGTGGCGTGCGCGGGCTGCCCACGCTGGAGAACAATGTCGAGACTCTGGCCCACCTGGCATTGATAGCGCGCTATGGGGACGGCTGGTTCCGCAGCATCGGCCTGCCCTCGGCCACCGGCTCGGCGCTGGTCACGGTGGGCGGCAGCGTCCAACGGCCGGGCGTCTACGAGATCGAGCTCGGCGCCACGATCGGGCAGGTGATCATGCTGGCCGGTGGCCCGGCCGAGCGACTGCAGGCCCTGCTAGTCGGCGGGTACTTCGGTCGCTGGCTGGCGGCCGAGCAGGCCTGGCCGATCCCGATGAGCCAGCCGACCCTGCGCGCGGCCGGCGGCGCGATGGGAGCTGGCCTGGTGATTGCCCTGCCGGAAACCTCATGCGGGCTGGCCGAGACCGCCCGCGTGGCCCGATACCTCGCGGAAGAAACCGCCGGCCAGTGCGGGCCCTGCGTCATGGGCCTTCCTGCGCTGGCCGATGCGCTCGCCGATCTCGCCTACCACGGTGGCCGTGGGCGGGCCGTGGAGCAGATCCGCCTGCTCCCGCCGGTCATCGAGGGCCGCGGCGCCTGCCGTCATCCCGACGGGGTGACCCAATTGGTGCGCAGCGCGCTTCGGACGTTCTCCGCCGAGGCGCAATGGCACGACCAGCGAGGCGCCTGCTATGGCGTGCGGCGGGACCCGCTACTGCCGGTACCCGGGGACGAAGAACGAGAATGGGGCTGGAGATGAGCATCACTCTCCGGGTAAACCCGATCATGTGCGACAGCCACGGCCTATGCGCCGAACTGCTTCCCGAGATCATCACGCTCGATCAGTGGGGCTACCCCCTTCTGGCCTCCGGGCCGGTGCCGCGTCCTCTCGCTGACCATGCGCGGCGGGCCGCCCAAGCCTGCCCGACCCTGGCGCTGCTGATCGACGAGACCAAGCACAAGCACCGCTGACGGGTCAGCTGTCGCCGGGCTCGCCGCCTCCGTCATCGCCCGAGACGGCGCTGACCACGGCCGACGGCGTCGACGCGGCGCACGACACGACCATGCTCACGCCGCTCTGCCCACCCATGAAGGTCACTCTCGCCTGGGCCGCCGGCCCGCGGTGATCCGGACCTTCGTGCCCGGTGCGGAGCTGCGCACAGGCGTGGTCCGGGCGTGGCTGCTGCTGTGCGTGGTGGGGCTCGGATTGCTGGTGCTCAGCGTGGCCGTGGCCGATCAGCTCGCCCGGTCCCTGGTACGCCCCCTCGGCGGCCTGGCGCGGGCGTCGGATCTCCTCGCCGCCGGCCACCTCGCCAGCCGTGCCCAGGTCACCGGGCCGCCGGAGGTGCGGCAGGTCAGCGCGGGGCTGAACCGGCTCGCCGAGCGCATCGGTGCGTTGCTGGCGCATGAACGGGAAACCGTCGCAGATCTGTCCCACCGGCTGCGCACGCCGCTGACCGCCCTGCGCATCAACGCCGAGTCACTTCACGACAACACGGAAATGGAGCAAATGCTCACCGACGTCGCCGGGCTGGAACGCACGGTGAGCGAGATCATCCGCGAGGCGCGACGGCCCACCGCGGAGACCAGCCGGGTCGCATGTGACGCGTGCGAGGTGGTCGCCCGGCGGGCGGCCTTCTGGCAGCCTCTCGCCGAGGACCAGGACCGGCGCATGTCGGTAGAGGTGATTCCCGGGCCGGTCCCGGTCGGGACGTCCGGGGACGACCTCGCGGCCTGCACCGACATCCTGCTCGAGAACGTGTTCGCGCACACCCCGGAAGGTCTGGCGTTCTCGGTCCGGGTCAGCCTCCGGGCCAGCGGCGGCGCATGGCTGGTGGTCTCCGACCAAGGGCCGGGGTTCGCCGACCCGGACGCGGCCCGGCGGGGCATGTCCACAGGTGGCTCCACCGGGCTCGGCCTCGACATCGCCCGGCGCATCGCCGAGACATCCGGGGGATCGC
>DAIRVB010000643.1:0-2653 GCA_036803065.1 Streptosporangiaceae bacterium | reverse complement strand
GCCACCTGACTGAGTACCTGTTCCAGCGTCGTGCCATTGGCCGCGACCGGGGTGGCCATCTGCTCCGAGACGTCGATCAGCGCCAGGTCGCGCGAACCGAGGCCGAGCCGGGACCATGCCTGCAGGGCGGTCTCGGCCTGGCCGGGCGGAGGGGGTGTGGCCAGGTTCGGCTGGCTTGTGGTCAGCCCGTACTGGCTGACCCAGCCGGACGCGGCCCCGTTGGCGGAGCGGAAGCCTTCGTATCGCACGTACGACTTGGCGTAGTTCGACTTGAGGGCGTCCTCGAAAGCCGCCGCGGCGCGCAGCTTGAGGGGATCGGAGCTGGTGAGGACGTAGGGATAGTCGAGCTCATAGGAGCCCTCGGTCGGATACCGGCCGGACAGGGGCTGGTCCGGGTGGGACTTGTCGTACTGCACGACCGCCTGCTCGGAGGTAACCGTGACCACCCGCCCGTTCCGTGGCGGCTCGGCGACATTCACCAGCGAGGCGAGCGAGGTGCCGCTGGTGAACGGGGGAGTGACCTGAACGTTGAAGACGAACTTGGTGAAGTCGGCCAGGGCGGCCGGGCTGGCCACGCTCATCGAGCTCCAGCGCCTGCTCGGCAGCGGCCCGGCCGAGCTCTGCGCCGGGTCCGGGAACTCCACCCGCAGGCCCAGCGCGGTCGCCGGGCCGCCCACCGTCTCAGGTAGCAGGAATTGCCAGCCCACCTGGGTGCCAAACGCGGGCATCTGCGCGGCCACCGACCGGGGCATCACGACCATGAGGGGGGAGCGGGCCACCGTGGTCCCCGTGGGCTGGACCAGCTGAGCCCCGCTCGGCGAGCTGCGGGCGACATCCACCCACAGGCTGGAGTCAGGGATCCAGGCGTCCACTGGCCGGCCGTCGGCCGGCTTCTGGCCGGCCACCTGCGCCGCCTGGGTCGCCGATTGCTCGCTGACGACATGGATCACCGCGCACCGCCCGCTGATGGTGCGGTGCTGGGCGTTGAAGTACTGGCCGATATGGCGTACCGCAGGGGCCACGTCGTCGGACACGCCGACGGTGACATCGATCGTGTTCGTCGCGCACGAGACGCGCGACGCCATCGTCTGGGCGCCGAGCGCGACGGCAAGCGTGCCGATCATCAGCACGGCGACCACGCTCAGCCCGACAACAGTTCCGACACGGCGCTTGCGGCCACGCCGCCTTGGGGCGGCCGCGGTGGCGCGTCCAGCGTTCACCGCATCCCTCAATCACGAGACCTGGGCCTACCGGCCTACCAGGGCCGACTGTATCGGACGTTGAATGACAATTCATCCTGGTCTCCGCTTTCCCGGCCAACCCGGTGAGACATTCCGCTGCGGCGGCCCTGGCGCCGCGGCGGCGTCCGTCAGACTGGGGGGGTGGCAGGACTCGTCCCGATCCAGGTCCGCGACGCTGCCGACCCGCGGCTGGCCGACTACGTGCGGCTGACCGACGCATCCCTGCGCAAGAGCCTCGAGGCCGACCGGGGCCTGTTCGTGGCCGAGGGGGAGAAGGTGATCCGGCGTGGCATCGAAGCCGGCTACCCGGTCCGGTCCCTGCTGGTCACCGAGGACAAGCTGGCCGGGATGGCCGGGCTGGCGGATGGCTGCGCGGCGCCGGTCTACGTGCTGCCGGCCGCGGTCGCCCGGCAGTTGACCGGCTACCAGGTGCACCGGGGCGCGCTGGCGTCGATGGCCAGGCGGGCGCTGCCGTCGGTCACCGAGATCCTCGCTGGAACGAAACGCCTGGTCGTTCTGGAAGATCTGGTGGATCACGGCAATGTCGGGGCGATCTTCCGGTGCGCCGCGGCGTTCGGTGCCGGGGGCGTGGTCCTGTCGCCCCGATGCGCCGACCCGCTGTACCGGCGGGCCGTGAAGGTCTCCATGGGCGCCGTGTTCGCCATCCCGTACGCCCGGATGACGCATTGGCACGCCGGGCTGGCGCAGTTGCGGGTGGCGGGCTTCCAGCTGCTCGCGCTCACCCCGGATCAGTCGGCGGTGCCGCTGGACGATGTGCACCTGGCGGAGAGGGTCGCGCTGCTGCTTGGTTCGGAGGGTGACGGCCTGTCGTCCCGCTGGCTGCACGAGGCCGACCAGGCCGTGTGCATCCCGATGAGCCCGGCCGCGATGGCGCTCGGGGTGGACTCGCTGAACGTGGTCGCCGCCGCGGCCGTGGCCTGCCACGGCCTGACGCGGGGCGTTCCCGGTGCCGTCACCCGGCCGGGGTAAGGCCTGGGATCAGGTACCCGGCGCGCAGCCGCTGCTGCGCGGCCGCCCCGGCCCCGGTGTGGTCGAGGCCCATGAGCGCGGCGCCCGCGATGGGCGGGATATCCACGACGTGCACGGCCGCCGCCGGAGCCGCCGCGGCGAGCCGCTCAGTGATCCATCCGGTCAGCAGCGGGTCACGCGCGGTCAGCAGGCCGCCGCCGAGCACAACCGGGGTGGCCAGGCCGGTCAGCCCGAGGCGGCGCATGGCGGTCAGCGTCATCGCGCACACCTCGTCGGCCTGCCTGCTGACCAGGTCGCGGGCCACGCTGTCGCCGGCCTCCGCGGCCGTGAAGAGCGCCGGGGTGAGTTCATGCAGGCGGTCCGCGGCGATGGTGCCCTGGTGGATGCCGATCGTCACGTCGGCTACTTCCGCGACCCCGAAG
>DAIRVB010000642.1:0-2699 GCA_036803065.1 Streptosporangiaceae bacterium | reverse complement strand
AGATCCGCCGGATCCAGCTCGAGGTGGGCATCACCACGCTGTTCGTCACCCACGACCAGGAGGAGGCGCTGGCCATCGCGGACCGGGTCGGCGTGATGCGCGACGGCAAGCTGGAGCAGCTCGCCGCGCCGACCGAGGTCTACTCGCGCCCGGCGACCCCGTTCGTGGCCGAGTTTGTCGGCCTCACCAACCGGCTGGCGGGCACCGTCGGCGGGGGAACGGTGACGGTGCGCGGACGCGACCTGCCGCTGGTGGACGCCTCCACCCCGGCCGGCCAGGTCATAGCGCTGGTGCGGCCGGAGGCGGTCACGCTGGCATCGGACAGCTCGGGCGAGTCCGGGCCGCTGACCGGCACCGTGATCGCCTCGACGTTCCTGGGCGCGACCAGCCGGGTCACCGTCGACCTGGGCGACACCACGATCATGGCCCAGCTTTCCACCTCGGATGCCACGGCGCTTTCGGCCGGCAGCCGGGTCGCCCTGTCGATCCGTCCTGACCCGGTGCTCGTCTCCGCCGATTCGGCCGCCGTGACCGAGGAGTGAGCGGCAGGCATCCGCCGCTGACCACAGATCGCCGGCTCGGCCCCGCACGCCAATAGCGTGCAGGCACGCCGGAACCCGATAATCACGCGCGCGGATTCTTGGGAGGTAACCACCTGCGCCGTTATCGACTGGCCCGGCCGGACGCGCCTCGTCGAGCTCGTCGCCTGCGGCGGGTACCTGTCCATCATCTGCACAATGCTCGACCACGACACCCCGGTCGGGCCCCGCTCCCTGGACACCAATGACGACCTCGCCTCGCTGCACCGCGAGCTTGCCGCCAACGTCCCGCTGAAGGGCGCCCACCACTCGGCCGGGGCCGGGACAGCCGCCGACCGGAATGTAGAACTCCGCATCGCTTCGCCATTCCCGCTCGGCCGCCTGGGCCGCGGCTTACCGGATCAGTGCCGCCAGCCGGGGGCAGCCAGCTTCTCGATCGCGGTTTCGTTGCCATCCAGCCTGACCTGCGCCGCCGCCGTCCTACCGAGCGTCCACAGAGTCAGTTCCGCCGGGCTGCCGGTGACCGTGACCACCGGGGTGCTGGCCTTGGCGGTGATCCGGACCCGCTGCCGGCCGGGCTCGGCGGGCAGGTCGTCCCGGACAAGTTCAACTCCCACGGGCGCCTTGCGCAGCATGAACCTGGCCAAGCCGAGCCGCTGCCACAGCACCTCGTTCAGGTCTGCGCTGACCGTCCGCTGCTCCCAGCCCGGTGCGCCGCGCCGCACGTCCTCGTGGTGCACGAAGTACTCCACGACGTTGGCCCGCTGGTCCATGCCCGGTATCGCGAAGAAGGACAGCCGCGGCGGCCCGTTTCTGATGGTTTCCACCAGCCGGGGATAGGGCGTCCGCGCGCTGAGCGAGCGCTGCACGCGCCTGGTGTATCCGGCCAGCGGGCCGCCCATGACGCCCGCTCCCGCGTCCGGCCGGTGCTCCCGCAGCACCAGGTGCGCGGCGAGGTCGCGGGTGGCCCATCCCTCGCATAGCGTGGGCGCTTGCGGGCCGGTCTGGTCAAGCAGAGCGCACAGAGCCAGTCGCTCATCTCGGGCTAGGGTCATCCCGCGATGGTATTCACCTGAGGTCGGCGGTGGAAGGATCAGGGGCGTAAGCATGGAAGTAACCGGGAACGGACGGCCCTCCCGGCTGGATCCGAAGATCGCGGCGCGGCTCAAGCGCGACGCCGCCGGGCTGGTCGCCGCGATCGCCCAGCAGTACGACACCGGTGAGGTGCTCATGCTGGGCTGGATGGACGACGAGGCACTGCACCGCACCCTCACCACCGGCCGGTGCACCTACTGGTCACGCAGCCGGCAGGAGTACTGGGTGAAGGGGGAAACCTCCGGCCATCTGCAGCACGTGAAATCGGTTGCCCTCGACTGCGACGGGGACGCCGTTCTGGTCAAGGTGGACCAGGTCGGCGGGGCCTGTCACACCGGCGACAGGACGTGCTTTGACGCCGCTGTGCTGGACGCAGTGGCGGGCTGACCCAGTGCCCCCTGCAGCGGCCCCGGCGCGCCGGGAGTACGCACTGGTGCTGCTGCTCGGGCTGGCCGGGGCCGCCTGCGTGCTGGTGTCGGTCCGGCAGGGGTGGGCACGTGTGGTAACCGCTGCGCCGCGGCCGCTGCCGGCGGCCACCGTGTCAGTGCGCGGCCAGGGCCTGGTGCCCGGGGCGGGCGCTCTGGGACTGGCGGCGCTGGCCGGCCTGGCGGCGGTGCTGGCCACCCGGGGCCTGGCCCGCCGCGTGGTAGGCGGGCTGCTCGCCGTGTTCGGCGCGGGCGCGGCGGTGACGGTCAGCCTGCACCTGGGGACTGCGGCCGTGCTCGCGGCCGCCGCGGGCGCGGGCGGGACCAGTTCCTCAGCCGGCTCGGTGACCGGGGGGAATGCCGGTGGCCCGGCGGGAGCGGGCGGCGGCGCCCCCGGCGTCGCGGCGGCGAACCTGGCCGGGCACGTCACGATGGCGGGCGTCCCCTGGCGCTGGGCCGTCCTGGTCGGCGCGCTGGCGGTGGTCGCCGCCGGGCTGCTCGTGGCCTGGCGCGGCCCAGCATGGCCGGTCATGTCGAGCCGGTACCACCAGCCAGCGGCACAGCGCTCGCGCCCGGCTGACACGGCCACCCTGTGGGATTCGCTGAGCCAGGGCGTTGATCCAACCGATGCCAGCCCAGG
>DAIRVB010000641.1:2276-2711 GCA_036803065.1 Streptosporangiaceae bacterium | reverse complement strand
AGGTACTCCTTCTCGAGCACCTCGCGGAACCGCTCAGGACCCCAGTCCGCGACCAGGAACTTGATCCGGGCCCGGTGCCGAAGGCGCCGGTAGCCGTAGTCCCGGAACAGCCCGGCCACCCCGGCCCAGACCTCGGCCACCTGGCCGGGCCTGACGAACGCGCCAAGGCGCTTGCCGATCATCGGGTTGGTGGACAGGCCGCCGCCGACCCACAGGTCGTACCCGGTTTCCCCGCTGTCGTCGACCACGCCGACGAACGCGATGTCGTTGATCTCGTGGATGGCGCACTGCGCCGCACAGCCGCTGATGGAGGACTTGAACTTGCGCGGCAGGTTGGAAAACGCGGAATCGCCGATGTAACGCTCGCCGATCGCGGCGATCTCGGGGGTGGCGTCGATGATCTCGGCGGTGTCGATGCCGGCCAGCGGGCAGCCG
>DAIRVB010000641.1:0-2266 GCA_036803065.1 Streptosporangiaceae bacterium | reverse complement strand
CCTCAGTGGTGCTCAGCCCGACCGATTCCAGCGCCTCCCAGATGGCGGGCACGCTCTCGATCTCGATCCAGTGCAGCTGGATGTTCTGCCGGTCGGTGACGTCCGCCGTGCCGCGCGCGTACCGCCGCGAGATGTCGGCGACGACGCGCAGCTGGTCGTTGGACAGCTGGCCGCCGTCGATGCGAACCCGCAGCATGAAGTAGCGGTCGTCGAGCTCCTCCAGCTCAAGCACCGCCGTCTTGCCGCCGTCGATCCCGGGCCGTCGCTGGGTGTACAGCCCGTACCAGCGGAAACGGCCGCGCAGGTCGGCCGGGTCGATGGAGTCGAAGCCGTTCTTGGAGTAGACGTCGATGATCCGCTGGCGGACGTTGAGCCCGTCATCGTTCCGCTTGTTTTCCTCGTTCTTGTTGAGCGGCTCGTGGTAGCCGAGCGCCCATTGGCCTTCGCCGCGTTTGCGTCGAGTCCCAGTGCTACCGGTTGCGACTGGCATGTCAGGGTGGTTCCTTCAGGTTCGGGGACGCGCTGGTCACGAGAACCTGGGCTCCGCTGGCCTGATCCTGGGCCGTGTCCGGCCGGGGCGGCTAACCGCCAAGGATTAACGGCGTGGGTTCAGCGGGGTAACGCCCGGCATCGCGCGCGCGCCCGGTCAAAATCCGGGCCGGCGATTATCGGGCGTCGCGACAGATGGCACTGCGGACGCGCAGCAAGTCGACGTGCCGTCGCACGACGAGCATCGGGTCCGTAACACTCATTGCACCAGGATCACATGTAACGAACCTGGCTGTCCAGGCAATGTCCGGCATGTGGACGGTGCGAAGCGTCACATCCGGGGGCATGTCCGCACTAACAGAGGTGTTCTGGCGGGTATTCCCGCCCTTGGCTGGCATTCCCGCCGGGCGCGCGGCCCGGGTCAGCCCGGGCGGACCCACTATTGTGCTGCTTACCAGACGGCGATGGGGCCGAACGGTCCGTGGTGCTTGCGCCACGTCATGGCGCCACCAGCCACGGGCGTCCCGGCCCCATCCTCAGTCGTGTGCTGCCCTCAGGCGGCGTTCGCGCGGCGCATACGGCGACGGCGCTCGGCCGAACGCTCATCCTCGTTCAGCCCGCCCCACGTGCCGTACTTCTCCGGACGCGACACCGCGTAGTTCAAACATTCAAGCCGCACCGGGCAAGCAGCGCAGACGCCCTTGGCCTTGCGCTCCCTGATCTCCCGCTCCGGCTGACGCTCGCCGTCAGGACCGAAGAAGAGCAGCAGGTCCTCGCCACGGCACGCGGCAGCATCCTGCCAACCCCAGTTAGGGCGGGGAAGCACGGCCGACTGCCGACGTACCTGAGACATGGATCAATCACCTCAACCAAGATGCATCAAATAGTGCGTTACAGTGGAGCGTTAGGATCTTAAGCACGCGACCAGTCCTGTCCGGGAACCCTCCGTTGCAAGATACAACGCGTCTTGGTGACGTGGTGTTCCCGCACGTAGGTATGTCGATCGCGTAAGTAAGCGGTCACTATACCGAACGGCTGGCGCCTGCACGTCGGTTCACCCGTTTTGCTAACCGTCGCGCGGACTGCAGTATGCCCGTCGACAATGATGCCACTCGCGGTAGCGGTCTTGCACGCGGGGTGGCTAAATTCCCTACCTGAATTCCAGCCTGCGGCTAACCTGCTGCACAGGGTTCGTGACGAACTGGACAAAGGGAAGGGAGCCAGGCCACGATGAGCACCATGTCAGCGTCGGAAGCAGCGCCATTGCCCCGGCTCGGCGAGGTCTTCTTCGACGTGCGCGGTAGCTCCCGCAGCATGCGGCTGAGCTGGTATGCCGATACTGGGGTCTCGGTCTTCAGTATCTGGCAGGGCGGCACCTGCACCGGTACCTTCCGGCTGCCCATGGAGGAGCTGCCGAGGCTGATCGATGCTCTGAAGCGAGGCATGCCGAGCGCGGACCAGCAGGACCCCCGCGGCAACGCGAGCTACCTGAGCCAGCTCCCCGGCGCCCCGACCGATCCGAGGCTGACCGCGCTCCCTGGCGGTTACGCCGGCCGCGACGCCGACTTCACCGGCCCGGTGACCGGTGACTTCCGCGCGCTCCGGTCTGAAGATGCCGGCAGCACGGTCGTGTTCAGCCCGGCCTCCCCCCGGGCCCTGCCGCCCGGGCCGGGACTGCTCCGGATACTGCGCCGAGTAGTCCTCGAGATAGTCCGGGGCACTCTGGGGCGCAGGCAAGGCCAAGGGCCCGGGCGGCAGGGCCCGGGGGGAGGCCGGG
>DAIRVB010000640.1:0-2731 GCA_036803065.1 Streptosporangiaceae bacterium | reverse complement strand
GCCATCACCGGGCTGGGCGTCGATCATCCTGAGTTCCAGGTGGCCGTGCGGCCGCACCGGCGGGAACAGCGTGGACAGGTGATAGGTCAGATCGTCGGCGGTCGGCCGCCGTTCCCCGGCTCCGCGCAGCCAGTCACGGAAGGTCAGCCCGGCGGGCACGTCCCAGCACGCTGCGCCGGGCTGCCGCACGCACATGACCTCCGCGTCAAGGGCATACGAGACCCATGCCGACCGGGGATCGCTGTGCTCGGGCCATCCGTTGCTGGCGCCGCTCCCGGTGAATGGTTCCGCGTCCGCGGGGGCGCGGGTGCGGCTCGGATCCAGCCTGCTCCAGATGGCCTGGCGGGTGGACTTCCAGCCGGTCGGGCGGCCGACCCGGAGCGGTGAGTTGGCGAAAGCGGCCACCAGCACGGGGCCAATGGCGTGCAGGAGATGCCAGCGCCAGCGGAATCCGTCTGGGCCGGGGCCCTCCTGGCCGGCGTCGACGCAGACCTGGACCGAGGCCGTGCTGCACATCATCATCCGGCCCCAGGGACCGGCGCGGTCGAAGAACTGCTCCATGGCCGCATAGCGTGGCGAGTCCAGGACGCGCCATGGCGGCCGGATGGGGTCCATTCCCTGGCCGGCCAGGAGCAGGCCGGGCGGGCGGAGAGCGCCGCGCAGGGCGGCGAGATCGTCCCCGGTGGCGCTCACGCAGCCGCCCAGGCTGGACGCGGGAGCGGAACTCAGTTCCACCTGGCCGCCGGGCTCGGTCGTCAGCCGGCCTCCCCCGGGCAGGGCCAGTGGTGCCTCCAGACGGCCCAGCGCCGCCGCAACTCGCTGCTGGTCAACGGGCAAGGCGGGGTCGCTGCCATCCTTGACCAGCCATTCGAGTTCGACCCCGATCTGGCCGGGCGGGCCGGTCTTGAAGCAGATGCCGTGGGTGCGCCACTCGGCGTCACGCTCCGTGAGCGGCGGCCCGGGCAGGTAAGCAGAAGTCTCGCGGCTAGAGGTCATCAGATCGCCCCGTCCGTGTCGGTGGTTGGACTGGCACGTCCTAGCGAATCTACTCGGCGGTTCTGACATTTCGGTCTGCCATACCCTTGGACCGGCAGCCGATGCACCTCTGGAGGGCGGATGACCGAGCACGTGGTGGACGTTGTCGTCATCGGCATGGGCCCGGGCGGGGAGGACGCCGCCGAGCGCCTGGCCGATGCGGGAATGTCGGTGGCGGGGGTGGAAGCCAGGCTGGTCGGCGGCGAATGCCCGTACTGGGGCTGCGTTCCGTCCAAGATGATGATCCGGGCCGCGGATCTCCTGGCCGAGGGCCGCCGGATTCCCGGCATGGCAGGCAGTTCGCAGGTGCATCCCGACTGGGCACCGGTGGCCGGGCGGATCCGGGCCGAGGCTACCGACGACTGGGACGACAAGGTCGCAGTGGACCGGTTCACCGGCAAGGGCGGCACGTTCTTCCGCGGCCACGGCGTCATTACCGCACCCGGCGAGGTCACAGTCGATGACCATGTGTTGCGCACGCGGCGCGGGATCATCATCAACACTGGAACAGAGCCTGTCATCCCGCCCATTCCCGGCCTGGCCGGCACCCCGTTCTGGACGAACCGCGAGGCGATCGAGGCCACGGCGGTTCCGGCGTCGCTCCTGGTACTCGGCGGCGGGGCCATCGGCGCTGAGCTTTCCCAGGTATTCGCCCGGTTCGGGGCGAGGGTCACGGTGGTCGAAGGCGCCGACCGGCTGCTTGCCCTTGAGGAGCCGGAGGCCGGCGCGCTCATCGGAGAGGTGTTCCGCCGCGAGGGAATCGACGTCCATACGGCCGCCAAGGCGACCGGCGTGAGCTACGGCGACGCTGGCTTCACGCTGACCCTCGCGAACGGCGCGGAGGTAACTGGCGACGAGCTGCTCGTCGCCACCGGCCGGCGGGCTAACCTGGCCTCGGTCGGTGTCGGCGTGCTGGGCGTCGACGAGAAGGCCCGGGCCGTCCCGGTCGATGACCACTTGCGGGCCGCACCGGGAGTGTGGGCGATCGGCGACATCACCGGCAAGGGCGCGTTCACGCACATGTCGATGTACCAGGCGAACATCGTGGTGGCTGACATCCTCGGCCAGGAGATCTCGCCGGCTGAGTACCACGCGGTGCCGCGGGTGACCTTCACAGACCCGGAGATCGGCGCGGTCGGCCTGACCGAGGCTCAGGCGAAGGAACGGGGCACGACGGTCCGGGTGGGCAGCACCCAGATTCCCAGTTCCACCCGGGGCTGGATCCACAAGGCGGGCAACGACGGCTTCATCAAGCTGGTCGAGGATGCCGAGCGGGGGATTCTGGTGGGCGCCACCTCAGCCGGCCCGTGGGGTGGTGAGGTCCTCGGCGCGCTCTCCGTGGCGGTGCACGCCCGGGTTCCGGTGCGGCGGCTCCGCGAGATGATCTACGCCTACCCCACGTTCCACCGCGCGATCGAGGCCGCCATCCACGACCTCGGCTGAAAACGCCCAGCTCAGGGGCGGGCTGATGGCACCCGATGATGACGCACGTAACGCGTTTCCGGCAGGCCTGTGTCGGGGTCGGTTTTCTGGCCGCCGTCGCCGTGGAAGCTGTGCTTGAGGTAGAAGGCCTGAGCGCGCGGGTTGTCGCGGAAAAACCCCACAGATGCGCGGGTTCCCCGCCGACGGCGCGGTAAAGGAGCCTGGCGGCCAGGCCGGTGCCGCGCTGGGCGGCATGCACGTACAGGGTCATGAG
>DAIRVB010000639.1:0-2739 GCA_036803065.1 Streptosporangiaceae bacterium | reverse complement strand
TCCAGGCGGCGCCGCGCCCCTCCGGCTCGCTCACCGCGCCTCACCCCCCCGTCCGCGCTTAACGCCAGTACCGCGGAGCCGCATCTGTCCGGCCGGCGGCGCGTCGGCACCGGCCTGGTCCCGTCTGCTCCTGACGATGCTGTCCCCAGCGGCGCCGTCCCCGCGGCCGGCGCGGTGCCGGGGGCGCACATCGTCGAGGAACCGCGACGGCTTCCTCGACCGCCGGCCGCCGCCGGATCGCGCCAGCGACCAGGACAGGTATACGCGCTGGCGGGCGCGGGTCACCCCGACATACAGCAGCCGCCGCTCCTCCTCGACTGCTTCGCCGGTCTGCGCGTGCACGATGGGCAGGTTGCCGTCCGATAGGCCGGGCAGGAAAACCACGTCCCACTCGAGGCCCTTCGCCGCATGCAGCGAGGCCAGCGTCACGCCCTCCATCGCGGGCGCATGCTCGATAGCCGTGCGATGCGCCAGCTCAGCGGCAAAATCGGTGAGCGATGCCCCCGGGGTGGCCGTGAAGAAGTCCTGCGCGAGCTGGGCCAGCGCTTCGAGCGACTCCCATCGTTCCCGGGCCGCGCCTCGTCCGGGCGGCGCGGTCCTGGTCAGGCCCAGCCCGGCCAGTATGTGCCGTACCTCGGCCGAGGCCGCCGCCGACAGCGCAGCCGCAGCCGCAGCTACGGAGTCGGCGCGGCCGCCGGGGTTATCCGTGAGCCCGGTGACCTCGTCCGGCGGCTCCGCGTCGCGGCGCGCGGACTTGACAGCCGCCCGGAGCAGCCCGACTGCCTGGCGCACCTCGGCGCGGTCAAAGAACCGCTCCGCGCCCCTGACCTGGCAGGGCACCCCCGCTTCCGTCAACGCCTGCTCGAAAAGCGGCGTTTGCGCGTTAGTGCGCACCAGCACGGCGATCTGGCGGGGCGGCACTCCCCCCGTGATCAGTTCGGCGGCCTGAGCGGCGACTGACGAGGCCTCGCTCTGGTCGTCCGGGTACTCGGCGAATCCCGGCGGATCGCCCGCCGGCCGCTGGGCCACCAGCGGGGCACCGCCGGTACCGGGCACCGCCAGGCGGTGACCCCGGAGCTGCGCCGCCAGCGGCCGCGCGGCGCCGGCTCCGGTCAGCTGGTTGGCCAGGGCGACGACCTGAGGGGTAGACCGGTAATTGCGCACCAGCCGGACAACGGTGGCGTCCGGGAACTCGGCGGTGAAGCCGGTGAGGTAGGCCGGCGTTGCCCCCGTGAACGAATAGATCGTCTGCCGCGGGTCCCCGACCACGCATATGTCGTCCCGGTCCCCCGCCCAGCTCTCGAGCAGCAGCTTCTGGAGCGGATTGACATCCTGGTACTCGTCCACCACGAAATACCGGTACCTGTCCCTGACGGCAGCGGCCGCCGGGCGATGCTCGGCGATGATGGCCGCAGTCAGCTCGAGGACGGACTCGAAGTCGACCAGATGCCGCTCCCGGCGCAGTTCCTCGTAGGCGGCATACATCCGCGCCGTCTTTTCCGCCCCGAGTGGGGGCATCCGGCCCGCCTTGGCCGCGGCTGCCGGGTAGTCATCGGGCCGGACCTGGGTGACTTTGGACCATTCGATCTCGGAGGCGATGTCTCGGATGTCCGGAAGGCCAGCCGTCAGCCTCAGCCTGCGCGCGGCCTCGGACAGGAGGCTGATCTTGGAATCCAGCACGGTGGGCGGCCGCCCGCCCACTGTGCGCGGCCAGAAGTGTTTGAGCTGCCGGAGCGCGGCCGCGTGGAAGGTCCGGGCCTGCACGCGCTCCATCCCGATGTCCGCGGCCCCGAGCTGGCGCAGCCGCCCGCGCAGCTCACCCGCCGCGCGGGTGGTGAACGTCAGCGCGAGCACGTGGCCCGGGTCTACCACGCCGGTCCACACCGCGTAGGCGATGCGATGGGCGACGGCCCGCGTCTTGCCCGTGCCCGCGCCTGCCAGCACGCAGACCGGGCCCCGGGCCGCCACAGCGACCTCGCGCTGCTCTGGATCGAGCGCGGAAAGGACGGATTCGGGGCCGTGTGGTAGCTCAGATCCAGCCGGCCCAGACCCAGCCGGCCCAGATTCAGCCCGCCCAGATTCAGCCCGCCCAGATTCAGCTAGGCCAGACTCATCGTCCACCACTCACCTCCTGTGCGGGCCATCCTCCCGCACCGCACCGACAAGCCGCGCACGGCCGCGGCCGCTGGGAAGGCGGCGGGCGGTCGGGGTGTTGAGTCTCTGAGACGTATCCTGAGACGAGGAGACAGCGCGTGTCGCAGCCTGTAACGATGTACTGCACACAGTGGTGTGCCTTCTGCCGGCGGCTGAAGACCCAGCTCGCAAGGGACGGAATCGAGGTCGTTGAGGTTGACATCGAGCGTGACGAGGAGGCCGCGCGCTACGTGCTTAGCGTCAACGGGGGGAACATGACCGTCCCCACCGTCGTATTCCCGGACGGGACAGCGATGACCAACCCGTCCGCCGCTCAAGTGAAGGAACGGCTGAACAAACCCGCCGTAAATGGATGAATACTAAGAATAATCCAACGACCGCTGGGACGAACTCCCGTCGCAGCGGTGCATCCATGCCCGGGCACGGTTCCCAGGAGGACCAGTCCCCGGCAGCGGCCCCGGGCCACTCCGGCTCCGCCCTGAGCGAGCACACCACGGGTGAGCACACCACGGGTGAGCACACGACAGGCAAGCACCCCAAGGGCAAGCCCGCGACAGGCGTTCCCGAGGACGCCGTGGCGCGGCG
>DAIRVB010000638.1:0-2743 GCA_036803065.1 Streptosporangiaceae bacterium | reverse complement strand
GGTCCGCACTTGGACCCGCTGCCCGGGGGGGGTGCGGCCCGGGGGGGACCGGCAGGCCCCGCGTCATGCGCCTCGCCTCAGGCGCGGGGGCCCGTGGCAGGCCCCGTGGCAGGCTCTGGCGGGACCGCCAGGGCATCACGGAGCTTCTGGGCCAAAAGCCCGGCCTCCGCGTCGTCCGCGTACTTCTGCCGTGGCCAGAAGAATCCGCGCAGGCCGTCGCCGCGGGTCCGCGGCACCACGTGCACATGCAGATGCGGGACACTCTGGCTGACCGTGTTGTTAAGCCCCACGAAGCTGCCCTGAGCACCGAGGGCCTGCGGCATGACCGCGCTGAGCCGGCGCACCCGGGTGAAGAGCGGCCCGACCAGGTCCGGCGGCAGGCTGGCCAGCGTCTCGTAGTGCTGGCGCGGCGCGGCGAGCACGTGCCCCTTGAATACCGGCCGGGCATCGAGGAACGCCACCACCTCGCTGTCGGCCAGCACGATGTGCGCGGGCACGTCCCCGGCGATGATGCGGCAGAAAAGGCAATCGGTCACGCCGGAACCCTAGTTGGTCGGTCCGGCCACCGGATTGTCACCCGGCAGGATGACACCAGCCCCGCCAGCAGGATGACGACCGGGCGGGGGCCCTGGCCGTACCCTGGACCCGTGGCCTCCCTGTATGCCTGGCTGCGCCGTCACCCAAGCCTGGTCGACGGCGTACTGGCATTCGTGCTTGTCCTCATCGGCACGGGATCAGTGCTCTCGTCCAGCGGCGGCTGGGTGACCCTGCCGTTCAGCGTGGCGATCGTGGTCCCGGTGGTGTTCCGGCGCAAGCACCCGGTCGGCGCGTTCGCCGTGGCGACCGCGATCGGCGCCGCGCAGGTCCTGACCGCGGGGCCGAGCGGAGCGGATCTGGCCATTGTCGTCCTGCTGTACACGCTGGCCGCCTACCGGCCCCGGTCGATCTCGGTCACCGGCCTGGTCATCTGCCTGTTCGGCTCGGTCGTCGGCGTGACCCGCTGGACGCCCGCCCGGCTCAGCCTGTTCCACACGATCGTGGTCGGCTCGATCTTGTTCGCCGGCCCGGTGCTGATCGCCTGGGTGGTCGGTGACTCGATGCGGTACCGCCGCGGCTACTACGCCGCGCTGGAAGACCGCGCGGCCCGCCTGGAACGGGAACGGGACGCGCAGGCCCAGATCGCCGCGGCGGCCGAGCGGGCCCGGATCGCCCGCGAACTCCACGACGTGGTCGCGCACAATGTGAGCGTCATGGTGGTGCAGGCGGACGGCGCGTCCTACGCCCTGGACAGTGACCCGGAAAAGGCCCGCCAGGCCCTGGCCGCGATCGCCGGCACCGGCCGCCAGGCGCTGGCCGAGATGCGCCGCCTGCTCGGCGTGCTGCGCAGCGACGACGGGGAGACCGGGCTCGCGCCGCTGCCGGGGATCGGCCAGCTCGCCGAACTGCTGCAGCAGACCCGGGCCGCTGGGCTCGCCGTGGCCTTCACCGTGGAAGGCGTGCCGGGCCCGCTGCCGGGCGGGGTGGCGCTCGCCGCGTACCGGATCGTCCAGGAATCGCTGACCAACACCCGCAAGCACGGGGGGCCCAGCGCATCCGCCCGGGTGACCCTGCGGTACTGCGAGGATGTGCTGGTGCTGAGCATCGCCGACGACGGCCGTGGCGCCGCTGCGGCGGCCGATGGCGCCGGGCACGGCATGACCGGCATGCGCGAGCGGGTCGCCCTCTACGGGGGGACACTGCGGGCCGGTCCCCGGCCAGGCGGGGGCTACCAGGTCACCGCGAGGCTTCCGCTGACACCCGGCCGCACCGTGTCCACGGGCGAGCCGCGAGGCAGGCCAGATGGCCAGCGGACGGCGGCAGTCCGCCCGCTTGTCGTTGCGCCAATGGTTGTGGATGCCACCGCCGGGCCCAGCGGTGCGGCGTGAGCATCCGGATCCTCCTGGTTGACGACCAGGAACTGGTGCGCACCGGGTTCCGCATGGTGCTCGACGCACAGGACGACATGGCCGTGGTCGGCGAGGCCGGCGACGGGCAGGCCGCGACGGAGCTGCTGCGATCCACGACCGCCGACGTCGTGGTGATGGACGTGCGGATGCCCAGGCTCGACGGCATCGAGGCGACACGGCACATCTGCCGGGCCGGTGACCGGCCCCGGGTGCTGATGCTCACCACGTTCGACCTCGACGAGTACGCCTACGCCGCACTCAAGGCCGGGGCCAGCGGCTTCCTGCTCAAGGATGTCCCGCCCGAGGAACTGCTGTTCGCGATCCGCGCGGTGCATTCCGGGGACGCGGTGGTCGCGCCGTCCACGACCCGCCGGCTGATCGACCGGTTCGCGCCCCTGTTCCCGACCTCCAGCAGCCCGGCGCCGCCCGACCTGGCCTGCCTGACCGGGCGGGAGCGCGAGGTGCTGGCGCACGTCGCGCAGGGCCTGTCGAACGCCGAGATCGCGCAGCGGCTGTTCGTGTCGGAGGCCACCGTGAAGACCCATGTCGGCCGCGTGCTGTCCAAGCTCGGGCTGCGCGACCGGGTCCAGGCCGTGGTCTACGCGTATGAGACCGGCCTGGTCAGGGCGCGCGGCACGGCCTGAGGCGCACTCCGGCGTCCTCCTTCTGGCGGACCTGAGCACTCCGGCCGCCCCGCGGTGCGTACCTGGGAACCACCGCCGCGGCTGACGCGGCAGCGGCCCCGCCTGGCCTAGCGTTCCGGATGAATCACTGATCCGGCCCGCATGCCCACTGGC
>DAIRVB010000637.1:0-2765 GCA_036803065.1 Streptosporangiaceae bacterium | reverse complement strand
GCGTGACCGGGAACTGGCCGGCCAGCGCGAGGTCGCCGCCCCACCAGGTGGAGTCCAGGCCGCCGGAGGAGTTCGGGGTCTCGCCGATGCCCTCGCAGAAGATCAGCGAGTTCGGGTCAGCGGCCAGGATCGCGTTGCCGGCCTGCTGGTAGGCCAGCCGGACGTCGGTGGCGGCGACGCCGGTGCCCCAGGTGGCGCCCTGCGCGTAGGTGTCACCGGCCGGGGTGTGCGGCTCGTTGCGCAGGTCGAAGCCGATGACCGTGGGGTTGCCCGCGTACCGCTTGGCCAGGGTCGCCCAGTCGTTGACCCAGGCCGAGCTGGGGTAGGCGCTGGTGTACCAGAGGCCGTTCGCCTCGGCCGTCTCCCCCGCCTCGGACCGGTGGTTGTCCAGGATGACCTTCAGGCCGTCCTGGCCGGCGTAGGCGATGATCTTGTCCAGGATCTGCAGCGAGTTGAGCCCCGCGAGGTCGGTGTTGATCGGGCCGGTGGCGTTGTACTGGCTGAAGTTCTGCGGGATGATCGGCGTCTCCACCATCTGGTTGGAGAACGGGATCCGGATGGTGTTGTAGCCCAGGTTCTTGATGTCGTTGATGATCGCGTGGTAGTCCTGCGCCCACAGGCCGTGCGCGATCTCGTCCGGGGTCTCGAAGCCGTACCAGTTGATCCCGGCGATCCGCACCGGGTTCCCGCTGGAGTCCAGGATCTGGTTGCCGCTGGTGTGCCAGTAGCCGGAGCCGACGGCGGCCGCGGGCGCGGCGGGCGCGTTCAGCGCGCTGCTGGCCATGTGCACCGCGGCGGTCGCGCCGGCCAGGCCGGCGGCCACCAGGGCCAGGGTGCCGGTCAACGCCGCGACAGCAGAAGGTAGCCGCATCCGTGTCTCCTCGGGGACGGGGCCGGGTCAGCCCCGGGTCAGGGTGAGGGTGGTGATCGAGTAAGGCGCCGCGGTGGCCGCCGCGGCCCCGCCCGCAGGGCCCGACAGCGTCTGCACTCCGGAACTGTGCTGGCCGTAGAAGAGGACGGGCGCGGACGGCGCGAGCCGGTAGCCGGGGACCGCCAGGTCGATGCCGTAGCTGTTCGCCGGGTCGTCGTTGACGATCATCACCCGCAGCCGGCCGCCGCCGATCCTGGCCGCGAACGACTGCACCAGGCTCTGGCTTGAGCTGGCCGCCACGAGCGTCGTGCCGGGCTGGATGAACCGGCTCAGCATCTGCAGCCCGTAGTAGGCCGGGAACGGGGTCTCCGCCGCAGGCTCGCAGACCTGCGCCCCGCCCGCGGCGCCGGGGAGCGTGCCGCACGTGCCATCCGACAGCACGCCGTAGTCGCCGTAGCTCGCCGAGCCGGCCAGCGCCGCGCCGTTGTCGCCGGAGGTCACGATGCCGTTGTGGATCTGCCACCAGTCCACGTTCGACACCCCGCTGCGGAGCCAGGTCAGGTAGTCCTGCTCCAGGTACAGGGCGTTGACGATGCTGAGGGTCTGCTTGCCCGGGTTGGAGGACACCGAGTTGGTCTCGGTGATCATGATCGGGAGGCTGGCGTGGCCCGCCCAGGTGGCGAACTCGGCGCGCAGCGCGGTGACCGCCGCCGGGATCTGAGCGCTCGAGGCGAGCAGGCCGGCGTCGGTCGGGCCGGGTGGCGTTATGTTGCTCGGGTTCTGCGGGTAGAAGTGCACGTCGGCGAAGCCGACCGTGGTACCCAGCGCGGTCAGCACCGTCTGGTTCCAGGACTGCGGGCTGGTCACGGGGTTGGTCACGCCGTCGGGCCAGTTGTTGGGCGCGCCCGAGGCGGTGAGCACGACGCCGACCGAGATATGCGGGTCGACCGCCTTCATGGCCGAGATGTACGTGGCGACGTTGGCGGCGTAGGTGGCGGGGCCGCAGTTGTAGGTCTGGCCCGGCTCGCTGCCCAGGATCACCGGGCCACCCGCCAGGGTGGTGGTGCAGTGCGCGTCGGCTTCCCAGTCGGCGCCATAGGTGCCGTTGCCGTAGAGCTCGTTGCCGATCTCCCAGTACTTGATGCCGTAGTGGTGCTCGACGTTGGCGTAGCGCACCCAGTCGGCGGCGATCTGCGCGCCCGTCTCGGCCGAGCCGTCCCGCTGCCCGATGGTGTCGCCGGTCCCGTAGTTCACGGTGACCATGGCCTGGGCACCCGCCTTGCGGATGACCGACATGAACTGGCTGAAGCCCACCGCCTCCGCGTAGTTGCCGATCACGTCGGTGTTGGTCTTCCAGTCGTACTGGTCCGACTCGCTGCCGCCGGGCACCCGGACCAGGCTGATCCCGGCGCCGCGGAGCAGCCCGGGCACCTGGCTATCCAGCAGGCTCCCGTCATAGGTCGAGGCGTTGATCCCGATGGCGGTGCCGGGCACCGTGGCCAGCGAGTGCGCCGGCGTGACCGTGATCTGGTCAGCCGGAGCGGCGGGTGCGGCCGGAGCGCTCTGGCTCGCGGCCATGCTGGCGGTGCCAGTTGTCACCACGGTGAGCGCCCCGCCGAGCGGGACGATGAGCGACACGGCCACGATCCGCCGTCGCGCCCGCCGGGAGACGCGGCGCGGCCAGAGCGGGGATAGCCGCAGCCGGGATAGCCGGAGCCGGGATGGCCAGAGCTGGGGCAGCCGGTCACGCACTGGCATCGCTTCCTCCTCGACGCGGGCACCAGTACCGTCGCGGCCGGGCCCTGGGCCGGGCGCCCCTGAGCGGGCGCCCGGCCACCGAGCGGACCGTGTCGGGTCAGGCCCGCGCCGCCGTGACACATGCAAGCCCCGGCGG
>DAIRVB010000636.1:0-2782 GCA_036803065.1 Streptosporangiaceae bacterium | reverse complement strand
GGGCCCGCCGCCCCGGCCGATGTGTGCCGGGTGCGGCGGGCCCCGGGGGGCCGTCAGTCCGTGCTGGTCACCAGTGGTGGGGCTGATTAGTCGGGAGGGGCGAGGGCACGCTCGACGTCACCGGCGTTGGCGTGCTTGTGACGGGCGTTGGCGTGCTCGTCACGGGCGTTGGCGTGCTCGTCACGGCGGGCATCGTCGGGGTGGCGGACATGGCCGGTGTCGGCGTGCTGGTGATGCCCGCCGCGCCGACCACCTCACTGGCCGGCGGGAGCTGGATCTGCACCAGCTGGTTCACCGAGACGATCACCAGGACGATATTGATCTTCGTGGACTTCCCTGTCTCGACCAGGCTGATCCTGCGCACCTGGTTCTTCGAGTCCACCCACACGGTGAATCGAGTCGCCGTGATGCCGCTCGACTCCATGTCGGACCGCAGGCCCGCCTGCTGGCTCGGAGCCAGTCTGGCCAGGCCTGCCTCGAGGCCGTAACTCCCGCTGTACTCGGTGGTCCGGACGCCGCTGAGCATTGGAGTGCCAGATTCCCGCACGTTGGTCGAGGCAGCGAACATCTGGGTCTGGGCCAGCGGATTGCTGGCCTGCAGTTGCTGGATCATCGGCGCGAGATTGGCGCCCGTGCTGCCCTCCAGCCCGGAGATCGGTGCCTGCACCCACGGCTTGCCGGCGATCTGGGTCAGGGCGCCGATCTTGAGATACGCCGTGTTGCCGGCCAGGATCGCTTCCAAGCCGCTGGGCACGGTGGTTCTGACCTCTATGAGCGGGCTGGGCTGCGTCTCCTCGTACACGGTGCCTGCCAGGTCTGCGGCCAGGCGTCCGCTGGCGTGGATCGACAGCTCCGCCACGAACGACGTGGCCCCCGGGGCGTTGCTGGCCATGGCCGCTATCGCGCTCGCCGCGGGCGACGCGACCTGGGCGGAACCGCCAGTCGCGGTGGCCGTCGCGGCGGATGGTGTGGAACTCGAGGAAGCGCCGGTCAGGGCACCCGGCTTGCAACCGGTGATGGTGACCGCCGCCGCGCAGCCCACGATTACGGCGAGCGGCCGAATGGCCCGGGCTGGAACCCGGAAACCATGCGTGTGAGCTGACCGGATAGGGATGGCTCCCCGCTGCGGAGCGCCCGGCGAGCGCGCCTTCGAATGCGAGAACACGATAGGTCCTCCTCGGATTGGCGATTACCGTATATGGCACGCAGTGACATGCAGTCCTTCGCTACCCAGCTACGACGCTAGTTGCCGATGACCGCCTGCAGGCGGCGCGTAAGCGGCACGTAAGGCGCCGGGAGCCATCCGTAAGGGCGGCGTAACATCCGCCGTCAGCCGGGCTTGCGCGCCTCGATGAGGAACCGCTCGGCCAGAGACCATTCTGTGACCCTCGTGCTGTCACCCACTCGGCGGTTCCCATGCGTCTGATCTTTGGAGGCAGGGTGCACGTCGGCCATGAGTGCTTCCGAGCTGGCGAGGCTGTGGGGAGGCATGGTCAGGTGCTTCCGGACGCTTCCACCGACGACGGCCCGTCATGTCTATAGCAGGCCGGCTGCGGCGCCGTTCCGGCGGCCGGGTGCCGGGCGAGAGCGCCGAAGCGGGCATCGAATGGCGGATCGCGAAGATCCTCATTCTCTTCCGCCTCCTACATGCGGGACAGGTTGGCACCACCCTGCCATCGCTCGCGCCATCGTTACGCCATCCCGTCCTGGCCGTCATGCTCCTGGTCGCTCTGGCCGGCGAGTCCGGCTGGTACGTCCACCGGCTGGCGTCACTACGCCAGTACGGCGGGGGGATCACCGCGGCCGTCGAGCTGACCACGGCAGTGCTCGCGCTGCTCTGCGCGGTTCTGCTGCTCCCGCCTGCGAACCGGGACGTCCTCGCGACGCCGCTGCTCGACCTGACGACCGAGCAGCTCACCGCGGCCGCGCTGAGCCGGATATCGCCGCCTCGCCTGCTGGCCGGCGGGGCCGCGGTCATCGGCGCGTACATCACGCTGATCCTCACCGGGGATCCAGGCGATCTCGGCCACGTCGACGCGATAGTCGCGGTCAGCGGATACATCGTCATCCCGGTGCTGATCTGGCGGGGCGGCCAGTACCTGCGGCTGCTGGCCAAGGACCTGGACAGCGCTCAGCTCGACCTCGCGGCTACTTCCCGCACGCTCGCGCACGAGGAGGAACGCCGCAGATTCGGCACCGAGCTGCACAACTACCTGCTGCATACGCTCGACGTGTTCTTCGGCGCGGACTTGACCGACCCGGGTGGCGGGCAGCGGGTACGCGGGCTGTTCGGCCTGGTCCGTGAGCGGCTGCGGAACTACATGGAAACAGGCAGGTTCAGTGAGCCAGTTCCGTTCCTCGACATGCTCACCCGCCAGATCGCCGAGGCCGAGCACGAGGGCCTTACCGTCCAGCGTGTCCTTCCGGAACTCGTCCGGCTCAATCCGCCCGCCCTGACGCCCGCAGATGGGCAGCTACTGGAGAGCGCTCTGCGTGCGGTCCTCATCAACGTCCGCGCCAAGGCCGGCGTGGACAGCGCGGTGCTGCGGGTCACGGTGCTCGGTGACCTGGCCCAGCTCACCGTCACCGATCATGGCCGGGGCTTCCCGGCCGACGTGCTGGCCCGCGGCCCGGACGCCTGGCGCAGCTTGCAGCGCCACCACGGGGATCTGCGGCGCATCGGAGGCGACATGACCATCACCTCGCGTCCCGGGATGACCCAAGTCGTCCTTGGCGCGCCCAAGCTGCCGGCGGCCGCGCCAGGTACCGCTGGCTCGGCAGG
>DAIRVB010000635.1:0-2800 GCA_036803065.1 Streptosporangiaceae bacterium | reverse complement strand
GCGTCATGCAGGATCTGCCATACCGTGGAGGCGGCGATCTGGTGGCCGAGCCGGATGAGCTCGCCTTGCACGCGCCGGTGCCCCCACATCGGATTGTCGGTCGCGATGCGGATCACGAGTTTCCTGATCGCGGCTGCCGTCGACGGCCGTCCCGGGCGCCGTCGGCTCGTGTAGTCCCATTTGCGCGAGACCAGTCGCCGGTGCCAGGCGAGCAAGGTCGCCGGGTCTACCGCGAAGACCTCGTCCCACCGGCGGCGGGGGATCAGCTTCGACAGTGCCGCGAGCCACAGCCGGTCGGCGGGCCGGTAGCGGACCCGGCTGACCTGGCGGCGCAGCACTGCGTTCTCGTGCCGGAGCACGAGAAGTTCGGCATCTTTGGACGCCTCACGCCGCGCCAGCACTGTCAGGCAGCTGAGGAGGCAGCGCGCGAGCAGGTAGCCGACCGAGATGATCACTCAGCGATCGTCCCAGCCGACATGCACGGCCGGGCCAGATCGAGTAATCGAGCCCCACAGGCACTTCGCGGCCCGGCAGTTACCTCGCCGCCTCACACGAAGCGCTGGAGTACAACCCCGAAGGCGCGGCTGCCTGGACCCGCACGTACCAGCAGAGCGGCGTGCCCTTCCAGCTCCGCACCGCCCACGAGTTCGCCGACCTTGCGTTCCGGGACCTGGAGATCGCAGAGCCCGGGCTGGTCGTGGTTTCGGAATGGAGGCCAGGCAACAATGCCCCCCGGCCGCTGCTCTCGGAAGTCGGCATCAACGGGCAGTCGCGAGAAAGCCGTAATTCCCAGCGCCTGGCCAACGGCCGTGGTAACGCACACGGCCGGACACAGGGCAAGCACGGCCAGAGCGCGGCGATGCGCAGGCTCCCACATTCAAATCATGTGACCGTTTCCGTCACAGTGCGTATCACAAAATGACTACACGGAGTATGTCTATTGGCCGATCCTGTCATATTGTGACGTGTTTAACATCTGGCGGCCGGTACCCTGCTCCGGGCAGCAAACACGCAGGCAGAAGCCAAATCTGGGCAGGCAGCCATAACCAATACGATCTAAATCACAGCGTCTTATTCTGCTTTCTGGATGTCTTTCACGCTGAGTTTTGGCACGGTAGAGGCTCCAGCACCCAGCGTGCGCGAGGTTGCCAAAGTAACCCGTCGCCCTGACCTCGCGACACATGCGCACGCCGATGCCCCAGCCGCCGCTCTCGCTGGCGGCGGGCATATGCCCATGGGTGGAAACCGAGCACACTCTGTGCACGACCGAAGGGTCATGTTGTCCAGCAAGAGGACACACAATCGCAAGTTCACCACGCACACCATCTCGGTAGCGGGCACGGCCATCGCCGTGGCCGCCATCGCCTCCGGCGCAGCGGCGGGCGCGACCACCGCGGCCGGCGCAACCGGGCGAGCTACCACCACCGCGCGTTACAGCGTCGGCGCGCCGCCACCTGTCAGCCTCATCGCGGCAGTTCACAACGACCGCGCGAGGTTCCCGGAGGCACGGGCGCCGGTCAGCGACCGGCCCGCCGCCTACACAGTCAGGCCGGGCGACACCCTATCCACCATCACGGGCCGGCTGTTCGGTGACCCTGGCCTCTGGCCGAGGTTCTATGCCGCCAACGTCAAGGTCGTCGGAGCTGATCCAGACCAGATCACTGCAGGTGAGCGGCTCACGGTGGGGCTCGCGCGGCACGGCGAGACCGGCCAGGTGATCCCGGTCCAGCAGGCTCCGACTCAGCCGGTGACTACCGCTGCCGCGCCAGTCGCCGCGGCTGCGGTGTATCAGGGCACTGCACCGGGCGGCTCTTTCGGCGCGTGCGTGCGGGCCCGTGAGTCTGGTGGCAACTACCAGGCGACGAATCCGGGTGGCTACTACGGCGCGTACCAGTTCAGCGCCAGCACCTGGGCAGCGTACGGCGGCGACCCTGCCGACTACGGGAACGCCAGCGCGGCCGAGCAAGATCAGGTGTTCGCCAACGCCCTGGCACAAGGCGGTGCGTCCAACTGGGCCCCGTACGACGGCTGCTAGGCACTGACAGGCGGGTGGGCTGCCGCTCATCGCTCACATGCGGGGTAGCAACATCACACCAAGCAGAGTGTGGACGACGACGGCAGCCCACCCTCCAGCACCCCGTCACCGGTGCCGAGCAGGAACTTGTGCGTGCCGAAAACCTCGTCCACGTCATGCGACCAGGCGATATTCGTTGATGATGCGCTGGGTCGCGTGCTCGATCACGGCTAGGACATAGGCCTGGCTGCCGTCGGGCAGGCCGGCCGTGAAGAAGTCGCACGCCAGGATCGCCTCGGCCTGGGAGCGCAGGAATTGTGACCAGGTCGGCCCGGTCCGCCGCCGGCGGGGTTGATGCCGCTGGCCTTGAGGATCTCCCGCACGGTCGATGCTGCGATGTTGACGCCAAGGCCAGCCAGCTCGCCGTGGATCCTTTGGTGCAGGATCGGGTCTGCGGCTCAGGATCTCCGGTGAAAAGTCGGTTGCGGGGTTCCAGAACTCGGCCGCAGGGCTTGACCTGGGTGTCTACGTGGCTCGCTCGTATTCGTTGATGAGGCCGCCGAGGACAGGCCTGCGCTTGATCCGCCCCTGGGAAGCTGGGCGGCGGGGCGGTCGGGCCGGGTACAGCTGCCAACGGTCTGCACCGGAAAAGTGATCCGCAAGGCGAATCCGACTGTGGCGGCAGTAGGGCCACGCGGGCGTTCCAAGGGCCGCCGCGGCGGTCGGCAGTGGCGCGGCGACGGCCGATGGTGTGGTGGCGACGGCCGATGGTGAGCTGGTGTGATG
>DAIRVB010000634.1:0-2806 GCA_036803065.1 Streptosporangiaceae bacterium | reverse complement strand
GGCCGGCTGCCTTCAAGCCAAGGTTCAGCTCATGCTCGTCGAGTGCTCCGTGAGCGGCGGCGTCCAGCTGATCATCGGTGAGCTCCACCGGCCGGACCATGTTGATCATGATGCCGCCGAGCTGCAGCCCGCCTTGGGCCAGGCCACGCAGTTCGGCGATGCCGTCCAGGGTCTCCTGGACCGGCATTTCCTCCAGCACCGTGACGAAATGAACTGCCGTCTGGGGGGAGCGGATGACGCTCTCGACCGTCTCGGCGTGGCCGTGGATCGGCCCCACCCTGGCCAGCCCGGACACTTCCGTGGCGACGTTAAGGAACTTGCCGATGCGGCCGGTCGGCGGCGCGTCCATGACCACCGCGTCGTAGACGGGACGGCCCTTAAACCGCCGCCTGGTGGCCTCGGCGGCCTTGCCGGTGAGCAGCACGTCACGCAGCCCCGGGGCGATCGTGGTGGCGAAGTCGACGACGCCAAGCCGGGTGAGCGCCGTGCCCGCGTGACGCAGGTTGTAGAACATTTCCAGGTACTCGATGAGTGCCGTTTCGGCATCCGCGGCGAGCGCGTACACGTCACCCCCTGGGAGGGTGTCCGTGGCGGGCGCCACCGCGACCCGCCGCTCCTGGTAGGGCAGCGGCGGGCCATCGAAGAGGCGGGCGATTCCCTGGCGGCCCTCCATCTCGATGAGCAGGACCTTGCCGCCGCCCGAGGCGAGCGCGATGGCGAGCGCCCCGGCCACTGTCGTCTTCCCGGTTCCGCCTTTACCGGTGACAACGTGCAGCCGGACGCCTTCCCAGTCCGTGTCCCGCGCACTCACTCATACGAGGCTATCCGCGCCTGCGCACCAAACTTCCCGCTCCGCGAGCCCCTGGCCTGGCCTCCGTGTCGGCTGGGGCCTGTGGGCACTGGCGCGGAGGGCGTTTGTCACTAGGCTGGGTAGTGGAAGCCGGGTGTACCGGCGCAGAAGGGGTGTTGACCGATGCTCGCAGCCCTCGTGGTTATTCTCGTGGCGCTGATCGTCTCCGTATTGGCGGTGGTGGGCCGTTCGCTGCGGGTGGTACAGCAGTACGAGCAAGGCATCGTATTCCGGTTCGGCAAGATCATTTATCCCCCGCGGGGGGCCGGCCTGACGATCATCAGGCCCATCGGTGACCGCATGCAGAAGGTCAACATGCAGATCATCGCGATGGCGGTGCCGGCTCAGGAGGGGATCACCAAGGACAACGTGAGTGTCCGGGTGGACGCGGTGGTGTACTTCCGCGTGGTGGACCCGATCAAGGCGGTCGTGAACGTGCAGAACTACATGTTCGCCGTCTCCCAGCAGGCGCAGACCTCGCTCCGCTCGGTCATCGGCCAGTCCGAGATGGACCAGCTCCTGGCGGACAGGGACAACGTCAACCGCGAGCTGCGCCGCATCATCGACGAGCCGACCGAAGGCCCGTGGGGCATCCGGGTGGAGCGGGTCGAGCTCAAGGACGTGAACCTGCCGGAGCAGATGAAGCGCTCCATGTCGCGGCAGGCGGAGGCGGAGCGGGAACGCCGGGCCAGGATCATCTCCGCGGATGGCGAGTACCAGGCATCCAAGCGGCTGGCCATGGCGGCCAACGTGATGGCTCGTGATCCGGCAGCACTCCAGCTGAGGCTGCTGCAGACCGTGGTCGAGGTGGCCGCGGAGAAGAACAGCACCCTGGTCATGCCGGTGCCGGTCGAGCTGCTGCGGTTCTTCGACAAGTACGCGCCCGCGCCGCCGCCGCAGGACATGGGGGCGCCCCCCGCCGACACCGGTGAGGCCGAGCTGGCCGAGGCGGAGGCCACGGCCGAGATCGGCGGCGTGCCCGTTCCGCCGCCCGCGATCGCCGACGTGCCTGCGCCGGAGATCCCGGATGTGCCCATCCCGGAACTCGAGAAGTCAGCCATTCCGCCCGTCCCCGACGAGACCAAGGGGACCTAGCGGCTGTCTCCGGCCCGGCCCCTGACAGACCGCTAGGGTTGGCGCCATGCAGAAGTGGGAGTACGCAACGGTGCCGCTGCTGGTACACGCGACAAAGCAGATCCTCGACAACTGGGGCGACGACGGCTGGGAGCTTGTGGCTCTGGTGCCCGGGCCGAACCAGGAGCAACTCGTCGCCTACATGAAGCGGGCGAAAGGAACGCCATGACGGCCGGCCCGGCCGGGAGCCCGGTGGCCGGCCGGCCCGGGGCCGGATCGCCGGAGGCCCGGCTGGCCGCCCTGGGGCTTGAGCTGCCCGCGGTGGCTGTCCCGCTGGCGGCGTACGTGCCAGCCGTGCGGACCGGGGCTCACGTCTACACGGCCGGGCAGTTGCCGCTGGTGGACGGCGCGCTGCTGATGACCGGCAAGGTCGGCGAACAAGTCAGCACCGCCGAAGCCGCGGCACTGGCGCGGGTCTGCGCGCTGAACGCGCTCGCCGCTATCGCATCGGTGACCGGCGGCCTCTCGTCGGTGGTGCGCGTGGTCAAGGTGACTGGTTTCGTGGCCAGCGCGCCCGGCTTCACCGAGCAGGCGCAGGTCGTGAACGGGGCCAGTGAGCTGCTGCTCGAAGTGTTCGGTGAGGCGGGGAGGCACGCCCGCAGTGCGGTGGGGATGGCGGTTCTCCCGTTCGACGCGCCCGTCGAGGTGGAGCTGATCGCAGAGGTCAGTGATTGAGCCTGCCGCGGAGGGCGGTGCTCCCGGCCGCCTTGTCCTGCGCCTCGGCGGACGGGTAGCCGAGCGGGCCCGCGACGTACTCGAAGGGCGCGAGGAACCGGTCAGGCCGCGCGACGCGGCCTCGGTGATGCTCCTGCGGCCTGCTGG
>DAIRVB010000633.1:0-2820 GCA_036803065.1 Streptosporangiaceae bacterium | reverse complement strand
CCCATGGGCCGCTCACCGATGGGGGGGCGGGAGCTGGGCCGCTTCGGTGGCTCTGCCACATGGCACGAGCCGGTGGGCCAGCCGGATGACGCCGAGGGAATCGCTTATCCCATGCTCGACCCGGATGTGGGGTGTGCCGAGGAGCCATCCCCGGGACCCGGCTGCGTCCGCATGCCCTATCTGTCCATAGGCAGCCTGGTTGAGGTCCGCAATGAGTGCACGGGCGACTCCCGCGTCTTGCCGGTGACCGGCTGCGCGCCGGTAACCCGGCTTGTCTGCGACCGCTGCGTCACCTGCGGTACGTCGCCCCGGGGCAGGGTGGCCGACCTGGCGTTCGCGAGCTTCGTCGCCCTCGGCGGTGAACTCGAACGCGGGTGCTTCAACGCGACGATCGCGATGGACCGATGACGGTGCACGCCATGATGGGACTGGTCAACGACCTCAGAGATGTCCAGGTCCCGGTCCTCGCGGTAATGCTGCTCGGCGGGTGCGCCGCCAAGCTCAGCCGGGTGCTGCGGACCGGCTCGGTGGACGCCGGCCTCGGTCCCACGGAGCTGTTCCCGTTGCCGGTCCGGCGGCCGGCCGCCATGCTCGTTTGCGCGTGCGAGCTTGCCATCGGCGTCGCATTGCTGGTCACGGCGCCGCCTGCGGCCCGCCATGGGACCGGTGCCCTGGACGGCGCCGCCGCGGACGGCGCACGAATCGCCGCCACCGCTTTCTTCCTGGTGGCGATGTGCGGGCTGATCGAACTGCGTGGCTCCCGGCCGGACGTCGGCTGCGGGTGCTTCGGCGATCTCAGCACACGCCCGGTAAGCGCCCGCTCTATCGTCCGCTCGGGGGTGTTAGCCATGGCGGCGCTGGCCTCGATCGGCGGACCTGGCCTGCCGCTGGCGCGGCCGGGCGCCGGCGCCGCGCTGCCGCTGGCCATCTTCTGCGCCGAGTTCCTGGTGATAGCGCTGCTCTCCCCGGAGACTAGTGAGGTACTGGTCCGGCTTGGCTATTCGGAGCCCTGCGAGCTGCGCAGCATTCCGGCCAGGCGCACGCTCGCCGCGCTTCACCGCAGTTCGCACTGGCCGCGGCACGCTGGCGTGATCACCAGCGAGACACCGGCTGACATATGGCGGGAATTGTGCTGGAGGTACGTGGTGTACCCGGGCCAGGTGGACGGTACCGACGCAGACGTCGTGTTCGCGGTGCAGATGAAGCAGCGCCGACCGGTCATTCGGTCAGCGGTCGTCCCCCGGGAAACGGCGACGACGCCCCCGGGGAAGGCGGCGTCTCCCAGACTGCCGCCAGGCGTTGTGCCGTTGAACCCTATGCCAATATCTAACGCCCTCTAGAAAGCACGGTAGATACGCCCATACTCCGGCAGAGAAATACCGCACTCCATAACGGCCGGAGCCCATAACGGCCGGAGCCCCGGGCGGTCAGGCTGGCTGGGCTCGCAGGAACCGGCCGAAATGCGGGACTGTGAAGGCGATCAGGCCGCGCTCGGAACTGTAGATCAGCCCCTTCTTGATCAGCCCGTCCCGGGCCGGCGACACGCTCGACGGCTTGCGGCCCAATTCCTCGGCCACCTGCGATGTCTGGACCGGGTCGTCCCCGAGCATCGCCATCGCCCGCATGTACTCCCGCTCCGCCGGGGTGGCGCGCTCATACCTGCTGCCGAAGAACCCGACCGCCAATTCGCCTTCCGCCTGCGGGCTCGCCACGCCCACATCCGCCGCGGTGACCGGGCTGGCCGCGGCGACATCCCAGGTCACCTTGCCGTAGGCCTGAACGAA
Organism: Streptosporangiaceae bacterium; assembly: GCA_036803065.1. Taxonomy (GTDB): domain Bacteria; phylum Actinomycetota; class Actinomycetes; order Streptosporangiales; family Streptosporangiaceae; genus JAWWPY01. The sequence continues at coordinate 1,036 of DAIRVB010000633.1, read as the reverse complement.
ATACGGGTAACCGTCGGCGGCCGCGTACAGCGCGTCAAGCGCTTCCTGCTCGAAGTCAGCCCCCTCACGCTGCGCGGGAGCGAGCAGGGCGAGATCAGCGGCGGCGCGGTCCAGCCGGTCGATCGGGACGTACCGGAACAGCCGCTCGGAGTAGCTCTTGCTCGCCGACAGGACCGATGGGAGGTGGGGCAGGCCGGCACCCACCACGATCAGCGGGCCGCCGGACTGCGACAGCTCGTGGGTGGCCGCGCAGAGCGCGGACACGTCGGCCGACGGGACGTCCTGCATCTCGTCGATGAACAGCGCGATCCCCACGCCGAGATCGGTGGCGACCGACGCGGCGTCGGCGAAGAGTTCCGTCAGGTCGATCTCGAGATCCCCCGAATCGGCGCGGCCGCGCAGCGCGGGCACATCGATTCCCAGGTGCGGCGCGAATGTTCCCTTGGGCGCTTTGGGATCACGGGCGGCGAATGCCTTCAGCACGCCCAGGAACTGCTCGATCCGTTCCGGTCCGCGATGCCGCGGCGCCAGTTCGCGTACCGCCATGTGCAGCGCACCGGCGACCGGCCGCCTGATGGATTGCTCTGGGCGGGCCTCGATTTTGCCCGTGCCCCACAGCCGCTGCAGTGCCTTCGACCGGAACGAGTTCAGCAGCACGGTCTTGCCGACACCACGCAGCCCGGTGAGCACCATGCTGCGCTCCGGCCGGCCACGCGCGATCCGCTCAAGCACCACGTCGAACTGGCCAAGTTCCCGGTCCCGCCCGGCGAGTTCGGGCGGCCGCTGACCGGCACCTGGCGCATAAGGATTTCGTACCGGGTCCACGGCATAGGAGCCTATGGCGGTCTCTAGCGTGTTCTTTAGATTTGCATATAAAGCCCTGCCGGCGTGTCGCGCCCCCTCACACGCGGCACGCCGGCAGGTATTCGCTCGCCAGTCCAGCTGGCCAGTCCAGCTGGCCCCAATCCAGCTAACTCAGTGCAGCTAGCTCAGTGCAGCAGGGCGAACGTGTTGGTGGCGTCGTCCACGTAGTAGA
>DAIRVB010000632.1:0-2822 GCA_036803065.1 Streptosporangiaceae bacterium | reverse complement strand
CACCGGTGGCTTCGTGGCGCTCGCCGACGCGATCTCCTGGCTCCAGGGGCGGAAACGGTGTAAGGGCAACCCGCTCGTGGGCTCGGTGGCCGCGGTCAGCGTCGGGATCGTCGACTCCCAGCCGCGGCTCGACCTCTGCTATGAGGAGGATGTCGCGGCGCAGACGGACATGAACATCGTGTGCACCGGGGACGGCCGCTTCGTGGAGATCCAGGGCACCGCCGAGCGTGAGCCGTTCGACCGCGACCTGCTCAACCAGCTTCTCGATCTGGGCGTAGCGGGCTGCGCCGAGCTGACCGGGTTCCAGCAGGAGGCACTCGCCCGATGACCGGGCCGGCCGCGAAGCTCGTCCTGGCCACGAGGAACCCGGCCAAGCGCGCCGAGTTGAGCCGGATCCTCGCTGACGGCCACGTCCCGGTGGATCTTGTCACGCTGGACGGCTTCCCGGATCTGCCCGAGGTCGCCGAGACGGGGCGTACCTTCGCCGAGAACGCGCTGCTCAAGGCGCGGGCGGTGGCTGCCTTCACCGGCCTGCCCGCGGTGGCCGACGATTCCGGGATCTGCATCGATGCCCTGAACGGAATGCCTGGTGTCCTGTCGGCCCGGTGGTCCGGGGCGCACGGGGACGACGAGGCGAACCTGCGGCTGGTGCTCGCCCAGCTGGCGGACTTGCCACCGGGTCAGCGTGGCGCGCACTTCGCCTGCGCCGCGGCGCTCGTGCTCCCATCGGGATCGGAGCACGTGACCGAGGGCGTCCTGGACGGGTCGGTCATCGACGCGCCGCGCGGCACGAACGGGTTCGGCTACGACCCGATCTTCGTGCCGGAGTCTTCCGGCCTGACCACTGCGGAGATGGCGGCGGCCGACAAGGACAAGATCAGCCATCGAGGCCGCGCGCTGCGCGCCCTGGCCCCGGTCATCGCTGCCCTGCTCGGCAGCTGACCTGGCAGGCTGGGTTTCAGCTGCATGCGCAGCGTCCCCGACAGCGTCGTGGCCAGGCCTGAACGCCATGGGTACCCCCCACCAGGCAGATAGCCGGATGTAAGCGCGCAAGGAGAGCTATTCCCCCGCTTGACGGTGGACTATAAACCCTGGGCACCGCCTGCCACCCGTTGTGTGCGATCTGTGACCGGGGGCGCCGGGGCCGGATGACCGGTACGGTGGATGCTTTGCGCACCGAAGTCTGCGCGCTGAAGGGAGCATGCGTGACCGAGCAGAGGCTGGAACCCGGAGACGACGCGCCGGAGTTCTCGCTGCCCGACACCGACGGCGGGACGGTGAGCCTGTCCGCGCTGCGGGGGCAGCAGGTGATCGTCTACTTTTACCCGGCCGCGATGACCCCGGGCTGCACGAAGGAGGCCTGCGACTTCCGCGACAACGTGGGCGTGCTCGCCGGCGCGGGGCTCACCGTGCTGGGCATCTCCAAGGATGCGCCGGCGAAGCTGGCCAGATTCCGGGACAAGGAGGGCCTCAACTTCCCCCTCTTGTCCGACCCCGGCCTGGAGGTGCACCAGGCGTACGGGGCATACGGTGAGAAGACCATGTACGGCAAGAAGACGGTGGGCGTTATCCGGTCGACCTTCGTGATCGATCCGGCCGGGAAGGTGGCGAGGGCGTACTACAACGTCAAAGCCACCGGCCATGTCGAGCGCCTGCTTAAAGACCTAGCCGCCTAACAACGAAACCCCTCGCTCACTGCCGCCCGCCCGCCGGCGGCGTTGCCAGGGGCGCGAGAGGTGCAGCGGGCATCGGGGCCGTAGCCCAACGGCAGAGGCACAGGACTTAGGATCCTGCCAGTATGGGTTCAAATCCCATCGGCCCCACTGGTTCGGCGCGCCTTGTCGCGCAACTGGCTGAAGACGGCGGTCAGCCCCATGGCCCGGCGCATGTCGGCAACGGTCTGCTGTACCTGCCGGCGGGCCTGCTGGGTGCCCGTGACGATGAGGTCCTCGACCATGCCGCTGCTGGCCTCGAACCGGGCACGGCGCTCCCGCATCGGGTCGAGGAACCGGTTGACCGCCACGGCGAGCCGGTCCTTGACCTCGACGTCGCCCACCGTGCCCGCCAGGTAGCGGCGCTTGAGCCCGGCGACCTCGGCCCGGTCGTCGTTGAACTCGTCGTGGTAGACGAACACCGGGTTGCCGTCGACCGTGCCCGGCATATCGGCGCGGACCCGGTGCGGGTCGGTGTACATCCGCGCCACCTTCCGCCGCACCTCCTCCGGTGAGTCGGACAGGTAGATGACATTGCCGGCGCTCTTGCTCATCTTGCCCTGGCCGTCGGTGCCGATCAGCGACGTCGTGGCGGCCGGCACAAGCTCCGGGATGGGCAGCGTCCGGCCGTACAGGTGGTTGAAGCGGCGGGCCACTTCCCGCGCGATCTCGACATGCGGCGCGTTGTCCGGCCCGACCGGCACCGCGTCGGCGCGGATGCCCAGGATGTCGGCGGCCTGCAGCACCGGGTAGCCGAGCAGCAGTTCGGCGTCCGTCCTACGACGGCCAACGGCCCAGGAGAGCTATCTGCTGCACGGCTCCAGGATACTGGTTCGGCTAGGCGGTGACGAGCGTGGCGACGATGCCGCGGATCTCCACCGGTTCCAGCGCGCTGGTGGCGTCGCCGACCGCCAGTTCAACGCGCTGCACGGCCGGGTCCCCGGTCGTCCTGGCCTGCGGCCAGGTCCACACGCCCTGCTCCTTAGCCAGCCTGCGGGCGGCGTCGGCGAAGCCTTGCTGCGTGGTGTGCAGCAGCAGGTGCAGCATCGGAGTCTGCGGTGGGTCCGGGAGCACCTGGACACCCGGAAGATCGCGCAGGGCGTCAGCGAT
>DAIRVB010000631.1:0-2833 GCA_036803065.1 Streptosporangiaceae bacterium | reverse complement strand
GAGCCTGACCCATTGCAACATTGACGGCACTGCGATGAAGGTCGGCGGAGCCATTGTTGCTTACCGTTGCAATTATGACAGTAGTAGGGACCAAATCGCGTTGTGGGTGTACCTGCAAATCACGTGACCGGCAACGTCGGCGGCCCGGGGAAAAGCTCTGCGCCCTGGGCCGCCGCCGCACCGATCCACCCGATCCAGCCAGCTCTGACATGGTGCTGTCATAGCCACTAAGGTTGCAGCGGTGACACCGGCCGCGTTCGTCCTGGCGAACACCTGCCTGATGACACCGCCGCTGGTGCCGGAGATCACGCTGCACCTGGCCCCGGAACCGATCGCTCTGTGGGAGCGGACCGAGCAGGACACCGGCCAGGCGGGATTGCCCCCGCCTTTCTGGGCATTCCCGTGGGCCGGCGGCCAGGTGCTCGCGCGCTACCTGCTCGATCATCCCGAGTGCACAGCAGGCCGGACAGTCCTCGACCTGGCGGCCGGCTCCGGCCTGGTGGCCATCGCCGCGGCGAAGGCCGGTGCGGCTGCCGTCACCCCCAGCGAGACCGACCCGCTCGCCTGCACCGCCATCGAGCTCAATTCCGCGGCGAATAGCGTCACGCTCGAAGCCACCCTGGGCGACGTTCTGGGCGGCGAGGCCGCCGGGAACGACCTGGTGGTGGCGGGCGACGGGTTCTACGAGCGGCTGATGGCCGAGCGCCTGCTGCCGTTCCTGGAGCGCGCCCGCGCATCCGGCGCTGTCGTGCTCGTCGGTGACCCGGGCCGGGCCTACTTGCCGCGCGATCGCTTCGAGGCGGTCGCCAGCTACGACGTGCCCGTCTCCCCGGTGCTAGAAGACGCGGATGTGAAGCGGAGCACGGTATGGCGGCTGCCCTGAGCGCCGGCCCCGTCTATCCCAGCCTGTTCGGCGCGCTTGCGCTGGGACCAGCCTGGGCGGGGTCAACGGGCGGGCTGGCTGGAGGACTTCCCGGACTTGCGGTCGCGCGCGGCTGCCACCGCTGCCTGGCCGAGGCTGATCCCGCCGTCGTTGGGTGGCACCCGCGTGTGTGTGAGCACCCGGAACCCGTCGTGCTCCAGCAACTGCACTGCTGCGTTGAGTAGCAAGAGGTTCTGGAATACCCCGCCGGACAGGGCGACGGTGCCCAGGCCGGAGCGCTCCCGCAGGAGCAGGCAGGCGCGGGAGATCATGGCCGCCACGCCGTTGTGCAGCCGGGCGGCGATGACCTCCGGCGGGACCCCGGCGAGCAGGTCCTCGGCGGCGGCGCGGACCAGGTCCGCCCCGGCCACCAGCAGCGGGCTCCCCTCGCTGATCGCGGCCGGGTATTCGGCCCGCTCGGCCGGATCGGCCAGTTGCTCCAGTTCCACCGCTGCCTGGCCCTCGTAGTTGATGGCATCCCGCACCCCGAGCAGCGCCGCGACCGCGTCGAACAGCCGCCCAGCGCTGGACGTGACCGGCGCGTTGACCCCCCGGCGGGCCATGGCGAGCACGTCCGGCCAGGCCCGCGGGTTCCGCGCGGCGACCGCCAGGGCGTCGGGCAGCCCGTTCGGGTAGGCGGCATCCAGGTACGCCGCCGCCATCCGCCAGGGCTGCCTGATCGCAGCGGCTCCGCCGGGCATCGGCACCCCGGCGAGGTGCCCGGCCCGCTCGAAGTCCGCCAAGTCGGCGAGCAGGAACTCACCGCCCCAGAGGGTGCCGTCCGTCCCGAAGCCGGTCCCGTCGAACGCGACCCCGATGACCGGGCCGTCCTCGTCGTTGTCGGCCAGGCACGACGCGATGTGCGCGTGGTGATGCTGCACGCCGACGAGTTCGACATCATCCAGTTCGAGGGCGTACTTGGTGGACAGGTACTCCGGGTGCAGATCGTACGCAACGACCTCCGGCGTGATGTCGAACAGCCGCCGGAAGTGCTCGATGCCCTCGGTGAAAGACCGCAGGGTCTCCGCGTTCTCCAGGTCCCCGATGTGGTGGGAGACGAAGGCGCGGTTTCCTTTGGCCAGGCAGAACGTGTTCTTCAGTTCGGCCCCGCAGCCCAGCACCGGCCGCCGGAATCTCCCGCGCAGGGTAAGCGGCTCGGGCGCGTAGCCACGCGAGCGGCGCAGCAGCATCTCCCGGCCGCGCAGCGACCGGACCACCGAGTCATCGGCCCGCATGTGGATGGGCCGGTCGTGGGTGAGGAACGCGTCCGCGATGCCGTCCAGCCGGTGCAGCGCATCCGCGTCCTGGTAGGCAATCGGCTCGTCAGATATGTTGCCGCTGGTTAGCACGATGGGGCCGCCGAAGTCACGCAGCAGCAGGTGGTGCAGCGGGGTGTAGGGCAGCATGATGCCGAGTTGCCGGTTGCCCGGCGCGATCGCGTCGGCGACCGGCGCGCCCGGCCGCCGGGGGAGCAGCACCACGGGCCGCCTGGTGCTGGTCAGCAGGGCTCCCGCGACCTCGTCCACCTCGCACAGTTCCCGCGCCGCCGCCACGTCCGCGACCATCAGCGCGAACGGCTTGTCCTCGCGGTGCTTGCGGGCCCGTAGCCGCGCGGCGGCATCCTGGCTGCCCGCGTCCACGGCCAGGTGGTAGCCGCCGAGGCCCTTGACCGCGAGCACCTGCCCCTGCCGCAGCGCGCCGACCGCCCCGGCCAGCGGGTCGGCTGCCATCCCGGCTCCGCCGGAGTCCTGCAGGCGCAGCCGGGGACCGCAGGCTGGGCAGCACACGGGCTGCGCGTGGAACCGGCGGTCCGCGGGATCGTGGTACTCGGCGGCGCAGTCGGGGCACATCGCGAAGCCCGCCATCGTGGTCAGCGGCCGGTCATACGGCACGTCGCGGATGATCGTGAAC
>DAIRVB010000630.1:0-2840 GCA_036803065.1 Streptosporangiaceae bacterium | reverse complement strand
GGTGAGGGCGTGGCCCCCCAGGTACTTGTCGCGCTCGGCGTGGATTTAGAGCAACTGCGCGGCCGGGTGCTGGGGTTGCTCTCAGGCCAGCCTGCCGGGCAGCGGGAGCAGCCGACTCCCGGAGGCCTCGTCATCACGGCCGAAGGCCGCACGCCCTCGACGGACGCGCTCGAAGGGATCATGAACCGGCGATCCGAGGAGATCCTCGGCCGGCTGGACGCTATCGCCGCGCGGCTGAGCGTCATCGAAAGGCATCTCGGCATCGGCGGCGAGCCCGGGCCGACTCCGGGCCCGCCCCCTGACGCCTGATCCCTGGCGCCTGATCCTGGGCGGAATCCGGGCGGCGGCCGGTGTTCCGGATGGTCAGCGGACCTCGCTACGCTCAAGGGACACCCGCCCCCCAGGAGGATCGCCATGCCCGCCAGCCCAGCACTCCCGGTTGTCGGGGTGCTGGCGTTGCAGGGGGACGTGTCAGAGCACCTGGCGGCGCTGGCCGTCGCGGGCGCGTCGGCGGTGCCGGTGCGGCGGCCCGATGAGCTTGAGGCGGTCGACGGACTGGTCATTCCCGGCGGCGAATCCACGACGATGTGGAAGCTCGCCGTGATCTTCGACCTGATGGACCCGCTGCGGAAGCGGATCAGCGCCGGGATGCCCGCGTTCGGGTCATGCGCGGGCATGATCATGCTGGCGGACCGGATGCTGGACGGGATGAACGGGCAGGAGACGTTCGGCGGGATCGACATGACCGTCCGGCGCAACGCGTTCGGGCGGCAGGTGGACTCGTTCGAAAGCGACATCGCGCTGGCTGGCGTGCCTGGCCCGGCGTTCCGCGGGGTATTCATCCGGGCTCCCTGGGTGGAGCAGACCGGCGCGCAGGTGGAAATCCTCGGCACCGAAGCCGCCACCGGTAGGATCGTCGCGGTCCGGCAGGGTCCCGCGCTCGCGACCGCATTCCATCCCGAGCTGACCGGCGACCCGCGGGTGCACAAGCTCTTCGTTGACATGGTGAGGGAACGTTCATGAGCGGCCACTCGAAATGGGCCACGACCAAGCACAAGAAGGCAGTCGTCGACGCCAGGCGCGGCAAGCTGTTCGCCAAGCTGATCAAGAACGTCGAGGTCGCCGCCCGGACCGGTGGCGCTGACCTGGCCGGGAACCCCACGCTCTACGACGCGGTGCAGAAGGCGAAGAGGAACTCGGTTCCCAGCGACAACATCGACCGGGCCGTCCGCCGGGGCGGCGGGCTCGAGGCCGGCGGGGCCGCCTACGAGGCGGTCACCTATGAGGGATACGCGCCCGGCGGGGTCGCGGTGCTCGTGGAGTGCCTCACCGACAACAGGAACCGGGCGGCCGCCGACGTGCGGGCCGCGCTGACCCGTAACGGCGGCTCCATGGCGGACCCCGGCTCGGTGTCCTACATGTTCCACCGCAAGGGCGTCGTGATCGTGCCCAAGGCAGCCGGCGTGACCGAGGACGACGTGCTCGGCGCGGTGCTGGAAGCGGGCGCCGAAGAGGTCAACGACCTGGGTGAATCGTTCGAGGTGATCAGCGAGCCCGGTGACCTGGTGGCGGTGCGCACCGCGCTGCAGGAGGCAGGGATCGAGTACGAGTCCGCGGAGGCCGCGTTCCTGCCCGCCGTCGAGATCGAGCTTGACGAGGACCAGGCCAGGCGGGTCTTCCGGCTGATCGACGCGCTGGAGGACTCGGACGACGTCCAGGACGTCTACGCGAACTACTCAGTGTCCGACGACGTGATGGAGAAGCTCGGCTGATGCCCGCCCGCACCGGCATCGGCGATGTCACCATCCGCGAACTGGGTGTCGGCGACGACCTCGATGCGCTGCTTGACCTGGGTCGGCGTGCCTTCGGGCCGGTCTCACGCGCTGGCCGGGAGTACTGGCAGGCGGATACTTTGTCCGTCATCCGTGACCACAGGTTCCTGGCCGCTTTTGACGGCTCCCGGTTGGTGGCCGCCGCCCACTACCACGACATGATCCAGTGGTGGCACGGGCGATGTGTGCCGATGGCGGGGGCCGCCGGCGTCATGGTGGCGCCCGAGGACCGGGGCCGGGGTGTGGGCAGTGCGCTGACGACCGCTCTGCTCGGCCTGATCGCCGCGCACGGATACCCGGTGTCCGTGCTCTATCCGGCGACCATGGCCGTTTACCGGTCACTGGGCTGGGAGATCGCGGGCGTCCACGACACGGTGGTGATTCCTGCGCGATCGCTGCGGTCCCTGGCCGCACCGGATCCCTGGCTCGGTGGCCCGGAGCCGGGTGCTGCCGGGCCGGGGCTGCGCCGGTGCGGGCCGGAAGACGCTGGCCAGGTGCTCGCCGCGATCGGGAGCGCCCACGAGGCGCTGCGCGAAAGCGGTCCGAACACCCGCGACGAGGCGACGGTGCGGGGCTGGCTCGGCGACGAGAACCGGTTCGCCTACCTGGCGCCCGATGGTTTCCTCGCCTACCGGTGGCTCAACGGTAACGACGAGATCCTGGTGGAACGGGCCGTCGCCGGATCGGCGGCGACCACCCGGGCGTTCTGGGGGATCGTCGCCTCGCATTCGTCCATAGCCGACACGGTTCGCGGCTACCTCGGCCCGGCTGACCCGGTGGGCTGGCTGACCCGCGAACCTGACGTGGCCGTGGCTCGCCGCCGCGCGTGGATGCTGCGGGTGGTGGACGCGGCCGGCGCGGTGGCCGGGCGTGGCTTCCCGCCCGCCGCCGAGGTGCGGGCAGAGCTCCGGCTGACGGACGGCGCCTGCCCGCGAAACGACGGGACGTGGACGCTTGAGGTCAGCGGGGGCAAGGGAGTGCTGGCCCGAGAGCCCCGCCCCGGGGCGG
>DAIRVB010000629.1:0-2848 GCA_036803065.1 Streptosporangiaceae bacterium | reverse complement strand
CCAATGACCAGTCCGACCGAGCCTCCGGAGAAGCGGGCGTCGGTCATCAGCGCGATCGTGATGCCACGCTTGCGGCACAGTGCGGTGATCCGGGATGTCGGGTCGAGCATCTCTGGCATGCCCGGCGCGCCGCGGGGGCCCTCGTAGCGGATCACCACCATGTCGCGGTCCGCGAATTTCTCCGGCGCGGACGCCAGCGCCTCGATCAGCGCCGCCTCACCGTCGAAGACCCGGGCGCGGCCGGTGAACCGGCCGTCCTCCATGCCGCCCTCGACACCGGCGAGCTTGATCACGGCACCACCGTCGGGCGCCAGGTTGCCGCGGAGCATCCGCAGGCCGCCGGCCGGCTTGAACGGCGCCGGCAGCGGGTGGATCACCTCGCCGTCCGGCGGGGGCGGGGCCAGCCGGGCGACCTGCCCGGCCAGGGTCTCGCCGGTGCAGGTGATGCAGTCGCCGTCGAGCACCCCGGCATCGAGCAGCTCGCGGACGATCACCGGCAGGCCGCCCTTGGCGTCGATATCGACCATCGAGTAACGGCCGAACGGACGGGCGTTAACCAGTACCGGCAGGGTCCGCGAGGCCTTATTGAAGTCCTCCTGGCTGATCACCTCGTGCCAGAAGTCGATACCTGCGGCCCGGGCCAGCTCCGGCCCGTGCAGCACTACGTTGGTCGAACCGCCCATCGCGATGGCCACCAGCGTCGCGTTACGCAGCGCGGCCGCGGTGACAATGTCCCGCGGACGGAGGTCTCGCCCGGCCAGCACCTGCAGCGCGTCGAGCAGCTGGGCCGGGAACTCCCCGATCCGGCGCGGATCCTCCGAGGCGGGACTCACCATGTGCAAGGGCTCCATGCCGCAGGTGGCGATGAACGACTGCATGGTGTTGTAGGTGAACATCCCGCCGCAGCTCCCGTGGCCGGGCGAGGCCTCCATGGCGATGCGCCGTCGTTCCCCGGGCGGATCGGCCGCCGCCTGGAAACAGGAGATGATGTCGATCGGCTCACCGGTCCGGGAGTCCGTGCCGGGCCGGATCGAGCCGTCGGACATGATCACCGCGGGCACGTTGTGCTCAAGGATCGCGGCGAGTGTCCCGACCGGAGGCTTGTCGCAGGCGACCACCGCGATCACCCCGCGCACGTCGCTGCCTTCCAGGTGCAGGCAGACGCCGTCGTTCGTGGTCTCGCGGCCGATCAGCGAGTAGCGCATCTGGGCGGTGCCGTTGCGCTGCCCGTCGGAGATGCCGCTCGCGTAGTTCGGTGCGATGACCCGGACCGGCAGGTCCGCCGCGGTCACCCGGCGGCGCAGCTCGGCCTGGATCGCCTCGACCTTCGCGGGCACTCCTGCATAGCAGATGCTGTCCCCCAGGTTGCCGACGACTCCCCACACGGGACAGTGGATCTTGTCCGGATCCTGGCCCTGCAGCCGCGCGGTCGCGACCGCCTGCGTGTCCTGTCCCGGCTTCCAAGCCGCCGCGTCGCTCACCGTTGACCTCTCGACCAGCTTCGGTGGATAGAGCTCGATCGTAGCCAGCCGCGGCCAGAAGATGGTGCCGGGAAGGACTATGTCCGTTCCGCCCCGGAACGGGGAACAAACGGGGCAGAGCCACGAGAGGGTGATGAGGATGCGTGCCGTCGTGTTCGCGGCCGTGGGAGAGCTGACCGTCGCCGAGCGGCCCGAACCGGTGCCCGGGCCCCGTGAGGTGGTCATCGAGACCGCGGCCGTGGGCATCTGCGGTACCGACACGCACGTGCTCGACGGCGAGTTCGAGGGCACCGTGTTCCCGCTGGTCCCGGGGCACGAGGCGACGGGCACGGTGGTGGCGCTCGGCCCCGGTGCGGACCAGGGGCCCAGCGCGCTGGCCGTAGGCGACCACGTGGCGGTGAACCCCAGCTCGACGTGCGGCGAGTGCGATCTGTGCCTGACCGGGCGGCAGAACCTGTGCCGGGCCTGGAACGGCATGGGCGTGGTGCGGGCGGACGGCGCCGCCCAGCAGCGGTTCACCGCCCCGGTGGCCAATGTGTTCAGGCTCCGCCCGGACACCGACGTGTTCGAGGCGGCGCTGATCGAGCCGCTGGCCTGCGCCATCCACGGCTGGGACGTGCTGCCCCGGCGGATGGCCGACCATGTGCTGGTCTACGGATCAGGGACGATGGGCCTGCTCATGGCCCAGCTGGCGCCCCGGGCCGGGGCAGCCTCGGTCACGATCATCGACGTCAACCCGGACCGTCTGGTCACCGCAGCCGAGGTCGGCATCGAGCACCGGTACACGAGCGCCGGCGACGCGGACCGCGCGGAGTGGGACGTGGTCATCGACTGCACCGGGAGCATCGCCGCGATCCAGGACGGCCTCCCGCGGGTCATGGCCGGCGGCGTGTTCCAGCACTTCGGCGTGGCACCCGCCGACGCCACCGCACGCTACTCGCCGTTCCGGGTATACCGTGACGAGGTTTCCGTGGTCGGGACGATGGCCGTGCTCAACTCGTTCAGGCGGGCGGTAGCGATGTTCGAGACGGGCGCGATCAAGGCCCAGCCGATGATCAGCCATAGCTTCACGCTCGAAGACTACGCCCAGGCGCTGCGGATGTTCCGCGCCGGCCAAGGGCGCAAGCTTCAGGTGCGGCCGAACCAGGACACCTCGCGGACACTGCTCGGCCAGCCCGGCCAGCGCCGTTAAACTGACCCACCATCGCCGGCATGACCGGAGCACGCGAAGCCGGACCGCGGACGCGGCAGATCTCGCCGGGGCAGTAACGTCCCGATTTTCGATGGGTCAGCCGGTGCCGGGCAACCGCCAGGCCATCATGGCTTCCAGCCATCGCTGGAAGTCCTCCGCGGTCCAGCCGAGGCGG
>DAIRVB010000628.1:0-2849 GCA_036803065.1 Streptosporangiaceae bacterium | reverse complement strand
CTCGCCGACAACAAGCCCGATGAGCTGCGCCTGGACTTCTCCGAGTTGCCCGAAGGGTGCCACGCGTCGATCTACCTGCCGGCCGCGGACAGCGCGACCATTCTCGACTGGGCGACGCGCCTGTACACCACCCACCGGCTGACCGCCGCGGATGCGCGCACCATCCGCATGCCGGCCAGCGGGACCGGCTTTGTGCCGATCCCGCAGGGCGGGGACGTCAACTACGCCGGACTGCTCACGGTGGACTTCCCGCCCTCGGTGCGGAAGGGACAGCAGTTCGCGATCGTGGTCAGCCAGATCACCAGCACCGGCGAGGTGCGCGAGGTGACCGCTCAGACACGCGAGGCGGCGGTGGCCAAGACTCGTCCGTGGCGACGCGTGCTGGGCCAGTTCCGGCTGACGGTGCCCGTGCTGACCAAGGGCGACATCCTGCCCGACGCGGAACGACTGCTGGCCATCCTGCTGTGGACGGAGCAGACCATCCCGCCGTCGAGCCGCTGGTACCCGGTCTTCCAGCGGTATCTGGACCAGCTCAAGGATCGCCTGACCTTCCTCGGCGGCGATCCGGCCAGCATCCAGCCGTCGCCCGGCGGGATCGTGCCGATCCTCCACCACCACCCTGGTAAGGGCACCGGCGGTCACCCCGGACACGGGCCAGGCTGGGAGCGGGTGCACGGCAAGGTGCACGCGTTGTCCTATGACCACTTCGGTGACTTCGAGGGCTTCGTGCTGGAGACCGCGTCCGGTCACCATCGCTTCTTCGCCAGCTGCGAGCGCCGCGTCGAGCTCCTCGCGCAGCGCGCCTGCGAGGAGCGGCTGCCGGCCGTCGTGATCGCCGCCGAGAACGGGCGGGAGCTGCAGTCACTTCTGCTCGAGCACCGCCCGTGACCGGCTGTGGGAGCTTAGCGGGGCGACCAGCCCGAACCCGGTCTTCCGCGCGATGCCGGCCCAGCCGGACCATATGCGATGGGTGAGGTCCCGGCCCGTGCGAGACCGGATGCCGGGCTTTACCCGGGGGCTGCCGGTACCCGGCGGTACATCCGGCCGCCGACGTCGATTCCCACGACCGCGCCGCTGTCGTCGCGGGTGAGGAAGCCGCGCATTCCCTTCATGCCGCCGCTGGTGATGATGTACTCGTCCCCGTCGCCGGGCAGCAGGCCGATTTCTTCCCGCGGGTAGCCGGGGGGCAGCTCCTCATCCGCCGCCGCCCGGATCTGCGGCTTGATGTCGGCCGCCAGCGTCATCACTGCCCCGTCGGCGGCGATGTCGACGTCCATGGCGTCGTTCTCGTAGTGCCCGGCGAACTCCCGGGCCCGCGCTTCGTCGTAGGGGACGGGCTCGGGGTCACGGTCAGTCACCCCCAGGTAGTTCTCGAGCGCCCAGCGGACGACCGCCTGGTTGAACGGGATGCCGTCCGGGCCGGCGTTGGACAGCGCGACGACGGCGAAGCCCCGTTCGGGCACCGTGAGCAGCTCGGCGAACTGGCCGTTGGCCGACCCGCCGTGCCCGACGGTGCGGACACCGTCCACGTCTCGCAGGAACCAGCAGATGCCGAAGGCGTCGCCGAGCGTGCTGCCCCGCAGCTCGGCCGTCGGCTCCTTCATCCGGTGCAGCACCTCGGCGGGCAGGACACGCTCACCGCTTTCCCCGCGGCCGTCACCGAGATGGAACCGGGCCCAGCGCAGCTGGTCCGCCACCGAGGACGCGAGGCCCCCGCCGGGGTTGCGGCAGCGCGGGCCTCTCCACAGCCGCCCGATGGACAGCGTCCCGTCCTCCCCGCGGTTATGCCCCACGACGAACCGCCGGGTCATGACGTCAACAGGCGCGAAGAAACTGTGCGACAGCCCCAGCGGCTCGACTTGAACGAAGTGCAAGTCATTCTTGAACTATGTTCAAGTCAGCGTCAGGTGCCCTACTCTGGGCACATGCCGCGCGACACGCTGACCCGCGAACAGATCGTCAAGGCCGCCATCGACCTGCTGGACACCGAAGGCCTGGACGGCCTGAACATGCGCGCCCTGGGCAAGCGGCTGGGCTCCGCGGCCACCGCGGTCTACTGGCACGTGGGCAGCAAGGACAACCTCATCGCCCTCGCCGCCGACCAGGCGTGGCACGAGATCGCGCTGCCCGGCCTGACCCCGGCCGGCTGGCGGGCAGCGGCCACCGCGATGGCCACCGGCCTGCACGCGATGCTCACCCGCCACCCCTGGCTGGTGCAGGCCTTCGGCTCCCAGGTGCTCTTCGGTACCGGCAAGGCCCGCCACGATGACCACACCCTCGCCATCTATGAGGCGGCTGGGTTCACCGGCGAGCAGGCCGACCAGGCAGCGGCCAGCGTCTTCACCTTCGTGCTCGGCAACGCCCTCGGCACAGCCGCGGCGGTCTCGCTCACCCGGAAGCTCAGCCGCGATGGCGGTAACGCCGAAGAGCTGATACGCGACAGCATGGCCAAAGCCAGCGAGATCACCGCGCAGTTCCCCCGGCTACACGCCCGCCTCCAAACAGCCGCCGCCGCCGGCTACGGCGCGGCACCCGACAACACCTTCGAGTTCGGCCTCCAGGCCATCCTCGACGGCCTGCAAGCCCAGCTCACCGCCCGCCGCACGGCCGCCGGCCAGAACGCGCACGCCACCCAGCCAAGGCCAAGAACCACTCGGCGGACCTGAGCTGGCCTCATGAGTAGCGAACCACCTCGCCAGAGCCGGTCCCATAACCGGCTGATCTGCGGCGGTCCGGCGCTAGCAGACGGCGGATTATCCGGTACCCGCAGGTTACGCTCGGCGATCGCCGCCGTCAGCATCGCTGCTGCTGGCACGGGAACAGCCTTCGCGTTGCCGTGCGCCTTTCCG
>DAIRVB010000627.1:0-2861 GCA_036803065.1 Streptosporangiaceae bacterium | reverse complement strand
CCTGCGGGAGGCTCCACTGATCGCCGGCAGCGCCCGCCATCTCGCGCTCATGCCGGATCTCCCTGGGCGCCGGGTCAACCTCCCGTCGCCGCTGCTCCCCCAGCTTGACGACCTCGTGGCCGCGAACCCTGGTTTGTGCCTGCTCGCGAGCGGCGACCCGATGCTGCACGGGCTCGGCGCCACGCTGGCCCGGCGGCTCGGCGCCGGGCGGTTGCGGGTGCTGCCAGCGGTGTCATCCGTAGCCCTGGCGTGCTCGCGACTGGGCTGGGCCGGGCACGAGGTCGACGTCGTGTCTCTGGTTTCACGCCCGGCCGAGGCGATCCTGCCCGCTGTCCAGCCCGGCGCCAGGGTCCTGGTGCTGAGCCGTGACGGCAGGACCCCGGCTGTGCTCGCCGCCCTGCTGGCCGACCGGGGCTGGGGCGGCACCCAGCTGACCGTGCTCGAGCACCTCGGCGGCCGCGCCGAGCGGGTGCGGGGCCCGTACCAGGCTCGCTCCGCGGTCAACGAGACATTCGCTGACCTGTCAGTCGTGGCCCTGGCCTGCGAGCCGGACGCCGCCACCACCGTGCTCCCGCGGGTGCCGGGACTGCCGGACGCCGCCTATGAGACCGACGGACAGCTGACCCGGCGGGAGGCCCGGGCGCTGGCGCTGGCGGCACTCGCCCCCGGCCCGGGCCAGCTGCTATGGGACATCGGCGCGGGCAGCGGAAGCGTCGGGATCGAGTGGATGCGCGCCGAATCGCGCTCGCGTGCCGTTGCCGTCGAGGCCCGCGCCGACCGGGCCGAGCGGGTCAGGCGCAACGCCGTTGCCCTGGGCGTGCCGGGCATCGACGTGGTCTGCGGTGCGGCCCCGGGCGCGCTCACCGGACTGTCCGTGCCGGATGCGGTGTTCCTGGGCGGTGGCCTGACGGCCGACGGGGTACTGGAGGCGTGCTGGCAGAGACTGCGGCCTGGCGGCCGGCTGGTCGCGCATGCGGTCACGGTGGAATCCGAGGCGGTGTTGCACCAGTGGCAGCGCGCCGTGGGCGGGCAGCTCGTGAAGCTGGCCCTCAGCTACGCCGGCCCGCTCGGTGGTTTCACGACCTGGCGGCCCGCGCTGCCGATCACCCAGTGGCAGGTGACCCGGCCATGACGGTCTGGTTTGTCGGCGCCGGGCCGGGGGCCCCGGACCTGCTGACCGTGCGCGCACAGCGGATGATCGCCGAGGCGGCGGTGGTGCTGTACGCGGGCAGCCTGGTGCCGCGCGAGGTGCTGGCAGGCACCCGGCCGGATGCGCGCCTGGTCGATACAGCCGGGCTGGACCTCGACGCCATCACCGGTGAGCTCGTCTCGGCGCACCGTAACGGGCATGACGTGGTCCGGCTGCACAGTGGCGACCCGTCGATCTTCAGCGCGGTCGCCGAGCAAGCCCGCCGCCTCGACGCTGAGGGCGTGCCGTGGCAGATCATCCCCGGCGTCCCCGCGTTCGCTGCCGCGGCGGCCGCGCTGCGGCAGGAGCTGACGCTGCCCGGAGTCGGCCAGACGGTGGTGCTGACCCGGACCTCAGCACGGGCCACCCCGATGCCGGCCGGTGAGGATCTCGCGACCCTCGGGGCGACCCGGTGCACGCTGGTGCTGCACCTGGCGGTGCAGAATGTCGATCAGGTCACCGCGGCGCTGGTACCCCATTACGGGGCAGACTGCCCGGCGGCCGTGGTGGCCCGGGCGAGCTGGCCCGATGAGGTGGTGCTGCGCTGCACGCTAGGCGAACTGGCGCCGCGGGTCCGCGCGGCGGGCATCCGCCGGACGGCGGTCATCGTGGTGGGAAAGGTCCTCGCGGACGGCCGTTTCCGGGACAGCCACCTCTACTCAGCCGCGCGTGACCGCTCGGCGGCATGTGACGGGGCGGCCGGTGGCAGGGAGGATCGACGTCCATGAGACGAGTGCTCATCATCGGAATCGGCGCCGGCGATCCCGAGCAGCTGACGTTCCAGGCCATCAAAGCGCTCAATGAGACCGACGTCTTCTTCATCATCGACAAGGGCACCGACAAGCAGGACCTCACGGCGCTCAGGGAGCAGATCTGCGAGCGGTACGTCGAGAACCGGACATACCGGGTGGTGCACGCGCTCGATCCGGAACGGGACCGCACCGCGGCGCGCTACGGGCCTGCCGTCGAGGAGTGGCGCCACCAGCGGGCGGAGATCTACGAGGGACTCATGGCCGGCGAACTCGGCGATGGCGAGTGCGGCGCGTTCCTGGTCTGGGGTGACCCGGCGCTCTACGACAGCACTCTGGCCATCATCGAGCAGATCATCGCGAAGGGCACCCTGGACTTTGAGTACGAGGTGATCCCGGGAATCACCAGCGTCCAGGCGCTGGCTGCCCGGCACCGGGTGAGCCTTACCCAGGTTGGCCAGCCCCTGCACATCACGACCGGCCGCCGGCTGTCCGAGGGCTTCCCTGAGAACAGCGACGACGTGGTCGTGATGCTGGATGCGGCGTGCGCGTTCGCCGGCGTCGCGCAGGCCGGCATGAAGATCTACTGGGGCGCTTACATCGGGACCAAGGACGAGATCCTCGTGTCCGGGAACCTGGCCGACGTCGCCGATCAGATCCAGGCGGTCCGCCGCGAGGCGCGGGAACGCAAAGGCTGGATCATGGACACCTACCTGCTACGCCGGACGAGCGGGCAGTGAGGCCGGCCGCAGCCCAAGGACCGGCCGCAGCCCGGCGGGCGGCAGCGCCGGACACGCGGGCACCGCTGCGGGTGACAGTGCTCGTGCTCGGCGGTACGTCCGAGGCGCGGGCGCTGGCCGCCCGGCTGGCTGGCCAGCCCGGCGTGCGGGTCATCAGCTCGCTGGCCGGCCGGGTCCGCGACC
>DAIRVB010000626.1:0-2862 GCA_036803065.1 Streptosporangiaceae bacterium | reverse complement strand
CTGGGGCGCGGTACCCGGGCCTGCGGGCTGGCGGGCTGGGCGGGGGCTCCGGACGAGGCGGTCCCCGGGACGATAGATCCAGCGCCGGCTTTAGGCGAGCTGAGGTTGTAAACGGTGGTGCCGTCGACGGTCTGGCTCTTGAAGTGCGCTTCGACCCAGGAGGTGATCTGGGAGGCGTCACCGGAGCCGCCACCCGGGCCTCCCGCAGCGAACCCGCCGGGTGTACTGCCCTTCTCGTCCGCGCCGACCGGCCCGGATGCACCGGATCGGCCGGGCACGCCGACGAACCCGCCGGCGCCGCCACCGCTCACGAAGTAGTGGATCTGGTGCCTGGAGACGAGCTTCTCGAACCCGGCGAGGCTCGGCGCCGGGTCGCTCCCGGAGAAGCCGCCGATCGCCATGACCGGGACACCGTTGCTGCCCAGCTCCATCGAGGCTGTGCTGGTGGAGCCGACCGCGGCCGCGGCCCACCGGTAGCCGGATGCCCCGCCCTCCAGCAGCTTGGCCAGCGCGGTGCTGACACTGGCCTGCCCGCCGAATCCGCCACCCGCCCCGGCGGGCACGCGTCCTGTCGTTCCGCCCGGGCGCCCGGACGCGCCGCCGGGCAACTCGCGGCCGGGCGCCGGGCCGCCGCCGGGGCCGAAGGACCCCGCCACCGCAGGCCCGGCGGACGGGACCGCCCCGGTGCTGGTCGTTGCGGTCGTGTCCATGCTGTAAGCCAGCGGACCGCCCAGCCCGGCGATCAGGGCGAGCGGCGCCGGGGCTGCCGCCAGGACGGTCCGGCGCCAGCCGGCGGCCGGGCGGAAGGCACGCCGGGCCAGGATCAGCCCGGCGGCGGCGCCCGCGATGACGATGACCACGCGCAGCCACGGGAACCAGCCAGGACTACGGTCGAGCAGGGCCCACGCCCAGATGGCGGTGATCAGGAGCCCGGCGGCCAGCACGGCACACGCGAACCAGGTGTGCCGCACCCGCCACAGCTCGACGGACCCGATGCCGACGAGCGCGCCGATCGCGGGGGCCAGGGCGACGGTGTAGTAGGGATGGATGATCCCGGACATATAGCTGAAGACCAGCCCGGTCACCAGCAGCCAGCCGCCCCACATCAAGGCGGCGGCGCGGGCCCGGCCGGTCCGCGGGGCCCGCCGTGACAGCCACACCATGGCCGCCAGGGCCAGGAGGGCGGCTGGCAGCAGCCAGGCGATCTGCCCGCCGAAATCGGCCTGGAACAGCCGGGTGATCCCGGTGGCGCCGCCGAAACCGCCACCGGCGCCGCCGCCGGGTCCCCGGATATCCCGGCCCGAGCCGGACAGTATCCGCTCGTACTCGCGCGGGATCGCTCCTCCCCCGAATCCGCCTCCGTTTCCGGTGAGCCTGCCGAAGCCGTTGTAGTTGAAGGTGAGGTTCAGGATGTTGTTGTCGGTGGAACCGCCGACGTAGGGGCGGCCGGCGGCCGGGGTGAGCAAGACGATCGCCACCCACCAGCCCGCGGCGGCGACCATCGCGGCAGCGCCGGCCAGCAGCTGCCATACCCGTTTCCCGAGCTTCGGCGGCCCTGCCCACAGGTAGGCGAGCGCCAAACCCGGCACGACCGTGAACGCGGCGAGCTGTTTGGCCAGGAAGCCCAGTCCGACGACGGCCCCGGCCAGCGCGAGCCACCGGGTGCGGCCCGACTCGATGGCCCTGGTGGTCGCGTAGGCGGCCAGCGTGATGAGCAGCACCAGCAGCGCGTCGGGGTTGTCGAAACGGAACATGAGCGCGGCCACCGGGGTGAGGGCCATGACGGCCCCCGCGATGAGCCCGGCCGGCGGCCCGAACCAGCGGCGCACTGTGGTGTACAGCACGCCGACGGTGGCCACCCCCTCCAGGGCCTGCGGTACCAGCAGGCTCCAGGAATTCAGCCCGAATACGCGCGCGGACAGCTCCATGGGCCACAGGAACCCGGCGGGCTTGTCCACGGTGATGAAGTTCGAGGAATCCAGCGAGCCGAACAGGAACGCCTTCCAGCTCTTGGTCCCGGCCTGGACGGCGGCGGCGTAGAACTCGTTGCCCCAGCCGTTGCGGCTCAGGCCGGCCAGGTAGAGCAGGCCGGTGCCGACGAGCAGTCCGAGGAGCGCCGGGCGCGCCCACAGCGGGTCGCCTGGCCGGGCCCGCAGCAGCCGCTCCCCGCGGCCGGAGCGGGAGGGCCCGACGGGCTGGGCCGTGCCGGGCTGCGCGGACGTGGCGGTCATGGTGAGCTCCTTTCCGGGCTGGGCCGCTGGCCGCGGAAAACCCAGCCGCGGTAGAGCCCGAACCGGACGATGGTGGCGATCAGGTTGGCGAGGACGAGCGCCGCGACTTCGGTGGCCCGGCCGGCGTGCGGGACGACGGCGCGCAGGGCGTCGAGGGCGCCGGACGTCAGCGCGAGGGTAATGCCGAACGCGATGAGGCCGAGCACCTGGTGGCGGGCCGCGTGCGCGCGGCCGCGGATGCCGAAAGTGAACCGCCGGTTGGCCGCGGTGTTGGCCACGGCGGTGATCAGCAGGCTGACGGCGTTCGCGGGCTGCGCGGCCATGACGTCGCGCAGCAGGAGGTACAGCAGGATGTAGGCGGCGGTACTGGCCACGCCGATCGCCGCGAACCGCAGTATCTGGCCGATCAGGGCGGCCCGGCCGGCCGGCCGGGCCGCCCTCGCGCCCGGCGGCGAGGAACCGCGCAGCACCGGGACGGCGAGCGTGCCCCGGGCCAGCGCGGCGCCCAGCCGGATGATGCCGCGCACGTCGGCCAGGGCGGTGCGCAGCACACGCACCCGGGAGTCTGGGTCGTCCACCCAGTCCACCGGGACCTCGTGGATGCGCAGCCCGGCACGCTCGGCCAGCACGA